>DASZKQ010000269.1:0-2101 GCA_035552835.1 Mycobacterium sp.
GCGTTGAAGTATGCTGCTGGGCATGTCAGAGGCCCGGCGTCCCGGTCGGTGGCGGACCGGCCAGCAGAGCCGGCAGCGGATCATCGACGTCGCACGCGAACGTTTCATGCGCGACGGGTACGAACGCGCCACCGTCCGCGCGATTGCCGCCGACGCCGGTGTGGATGTCGCGATGGTCTATTACTTCTTCGGCAGCAAGGAAGGCTTGTTCAGCGCATCGACGCTGACCGGTCCCGAGCACCCGCTGCACCAGTTGGCCACGCTGCTCGACGAGGGTCCCGACCAGGTCGGCGAGCGACTGGTGCGCCGCTTCCTCGAGCACTGGGACGAAGACGGCGTCTTCGAGCCGTTCCTAACACTGTGGCGGTCGGCGGCTATCCAGCCCCAGGCCCGACAGGTGCTGCACGACACCCTCGCCGGACCGGTTGCCCAGCGGATCGCCGCGGACTTCGGAGTCACCGATGCGGAGTTACGGGTCGAGCTGGTGGCCAGCCACCTAGCCGGGTTGGCGTTCGCACGGTACCAACTCAAGCTCGAGCCGATCGCGTCAACCGCTGTCGAAGATCTGGTCGGTTGGATTGGCCCGACCGTGCAGCGCTACCTGACCGGACCGAGTCTGGGTCTCGACGGCTGACCCGCGACTTCGACCGGCGTTGTCACATCGCGCTCCGGCGCCACGTCATACCTGTGAACCGCCATCGATTTCGGGAGATCACAATGAATGCATTGCTGTGGAGTTTGCAGGTGCTTCTGGCCGCCATATTCGCCGCGTCGGGGGCAGCGAAGATCAGCCAGCCCAAGGACCGGCTCATCGCCATTGGACAAACCGGCGTCGCACCGTTTCCGCTGCCGGTGATCCGCGTGACGGCATTTTGTGAATTGCTCGGCGCCATCGGGATACTCGTTCCCCGAATGGTGGGCGTCGCACTGTTCCTCACTCCGGCCGCTGCTGCCGGCTTCGCAATTGTCATGGCGGGCGCCATCGGGTCACATGCCTACCTCCGTGAACCCCGTAACGTCGCGCTGACCACGCTGATCCTCATCGCCGCCGTCACGGTCGCCGTCGGCACGGCAACCGTCCGCTAAGCGCCGGAAAAGTTATGCATACCTTTCGCACGGTCGTCGAATCTGGCGAATTTGAGACCATTGACCGCATTTTCGCCGACGACGTGGTCCTGCACAGTCCGATTGCGCACCGCCCCTACCGGGGCCGACAGATGGTCGCGGCCATCATCGGCGCGGTAGCGCAGGTGTTGGAGGACTTCCGTTTTGAGAAGGAGATCGGCAACCAGGAAGCTGGCGCTCTGCTGTTTAGGGCCAGCGTGGGCGACCTGGAGATCCAGGGCTGCGATTTCCTGCACACCCGCGACGACGGAATGATCGACGAGATCACGGTGATGCTGCGCCCGCTGAAAGCAGTCACGCTATTCGCGGAGCGGATGGAAGAGGAGTTCGGAAAAGCCATGGCGCGCAACGATGTGGCCGCGAGCGAGGGATTTTAATAGTTTTGCTACTGTCGTACCCGTCAGCAACTGACACCGGACGAGGCGCACGGTACCCGGCCAGCGACAAGACGGCGCTGAAGAGGTGCATGATGACCTGGCTGGTGTTGGTGGCGTCCGGGGCCCTGGAAGCGGTATGGGCGACCGCTCTAAACAGGTCCGAAGGCTTTTCGCGTCTGCTCCCTTCGCTAATTTTCGCCGTCTCGCTGATGTTCTCGATGACCGGCCTGGCGTTGGCGATGCGCAGCCTGCCGACCGGAACCAGGTACGCGGTCTGGGTCGGCGTCCGGGCGGTGTTCACCGTCGGCTACGCGATGCTGACCGGCGACGAGACGGCGTCGCCGGTCAAGGTGGTGCTCATCGCCGGTGTGGCCGGCTGGATGGTGGGCCTGAAGCTGGTCAGCTAATCCGTTGTGCCGTCATCACGCCGACGTCGGATGGCCTGCGGTCTCCTCGGACCGGCCGAACAGGAACGGATACGCGATGCCGGCGATCGCCCCGCCGATCAACGGCGCGAGCCAGAACACCCACAGCTGCGCGGGAGCTCCATTGCCGTTGAAAAATGCGACGGCGGTAGAACGGGCCGGGTTGACCGACGT
>DASZKQ010000270.1:0-3085 GCA_035552835.1 Mycobacterium sp.
TAGGCAGTGGGCCCACCCAGGCGCACGCCCAGCGCCCCCGCGAATGCCGCCTCGACGACGCCGGCATTGGGGCTGGGATGACGGGCGGCGTCACGACGCCAGGCCCGTACCGCACCCGACGGCGATCCGCCGACGATCGGCGCGCAGGCCACCACCAGCGCCGCGGTCAGGCGCGCGGCGGCATAGTTTGCTGCGTCATCCAGACGTGCTGCGGCCCAACCGAACCGGGCATACCGCGGCGAGCGGTGGCCGACCATCGCGTCGAGCGTGTTGACGGCCCGGTACCCGAGGAGCATCGGCACGCCGCCCACCGTCACCCACAGCAGCGGCGCAACATGCGCGTCAGAGGTGTTCTCGGCAACCGATTCCAGGGCCGCGCGGGTCAGTCCCGCGGCGTCGAGCCGCGCCGGGTCACGCCCGCACAGCGAGGGCAGCAGCCGTCTGGCGCCCTCGACGTCGTCACGGCTCAAGAGGTCGCCCATCGCCAGGCCGGTGCGCGCCAGCGATGTTCCGCCCAGCGCTATCCAGGTGGCCACCGCGGTCCCACTGACGGACCACAGCGCGCCGCGCCGCCGAGCGTGCCGGTGCAGCGCGGCGCCGAGCAGGCCCACCGCGCCGACCAGCACACCGACGTGGACGGCGCCGCCGATACGGGTGTCGCGGTAGGTGAGCCGCTCGGTCGCTGCCGCGACGGCGCCGAATCCATTGACCGGATGACCCGCCCGCGGATCGGCCAGCAGGAGGTCGGCCAGATAGCCGACCAGCACACCGACGGGCCGCGGATGCAGCGTCGCGCCAAACACTCCGGCAGCGTCTCACACGTGGTCTACTCGGTTGATGCAGCCTTCTGGGCAGCGGCGGCCGAGATGAAGCGGCACGCCAGCCGGGCCGCCGACCTGCTGAACCCCGCCGCGCTGTTGCTGCCCGCCGCGAATGTGATCATGCAGCTGTCGTTGCCCGGTGTCGGCTATGGCGTGTTGGAAAGCCCGGTCGACCGCGGCAACGTCTACAAGCATCCGTTCAAACGGGCACGTACCACCGGCACGTATTTGGCCGTCGCGACCATTGGGACCGAGTCGGACCGCGAACTCATCCGCGCTGCCGTTGACACCGCACACCGGCAGGTCCGGTCGACGTCGTCGAGCCCGGTGTCCTACAACGCATTGGATCCTGCGCTGCAGCTGTGGGTGGCCGCCTGCCTTTACCGCTATTTCGTCGACCAGCACGAGTTCTTGTACGGTCCGCTGGACGATGCCACCGCGGATTCGGTTTACACCGACGCCGAGCGGCTAGGCACCACCCTCCAAGTGCGGGAAGGCATGTGGCCACCGGACCGGGTCGCGTTCGACGACTACTGGAAGCGCTCGCTGGAAGAGCTGCGCATCGATCCCCCAGTGCGCGAACATCTGCGCGGGGTGGCGACGATGGCGTTCCTGCCGCGGCCGCTGCATGCACTTGCCGGATCGTTCAACCTGTTCGCGACGACCGGGTTCCTGGCGCCGGAGTTCCGCACGATGATGTGCCTGGAGTGGGCAGAATCCCAGCAACGCCGGTTCGAGTGGCTGCTGGCCGCGCTACGGGTGGCCGATCGCCTGATTCCCCACCAAGCGTGGATTTTGGGCTACCGGCTCTACCTGTGGGACATGCGCTTTCGTGCCCGACGCGGCTGGCGAATCGTGTAACGGCTAGCTGAAGAGGACGACCAACACGATGGCGACCATGCTCAGCAGCGCCATCAGAAACCACGGCTGCAGAAGAAGGGGGCGCTCGCGGGCTTCATCGGTCGTCACCGGAAGGGAGGTCGTGCGTTCGGGCGTCAGCTGTGAAGTCATGTATCAAGCATGACTAATTAGTCAACCGAAGTAAATGTGTTGCTCGCCTCATCGGCCCCGCTTTTGCGACGTAGATCACACTTAACGCTGACGCTCAGAAGGGAGCAGCTGTATGACTTTCCCGGGACTCAACCACGTCGCGATCACCATCCGCGACATGGAAATCAGCGGCCCGTGGTATCGGACCCTGTTCGGAGCCGACCCGGTACTCGACGAGCACACCGACGCCGGATTCCGGCACCTGGTGTGGCTGCTCGACGGCGGCACGGTGCTCGGAATCCACCAGCACGAGCGGTCCGCCCCCGACGAGCGATTCAGCGAGTTCCGGGTGGGCTTGGACCACGTCGGCTTCAGCTGCGCCAACCGCGCCGAGTTGGAGACCTGGATGGCCCGGCTCAATGAGCTCGGCGTTCACCACGGCGGAATCGTGGACGCGCCATACGGCTCGGGATTGAGCTTTCGCGACCCGGACGGCATCGCGCTCGAGTTGTTCGCGCCGCCAGGCTGACTGACCAGAAGCATCCGGGAACGGATTCGCGAACAGACCACAGTCGGGTCGCGATGTGTCAGCATTACGACGTGAGCCTTCGCCGAATCACGAATGTCCTGGCTGCCGCGGTGGTGGCCACCGAAGTGGCGCTGCTGAGCGCCCCGATCAACATCGGCCCCGCGTCCGCTGCGCCATGCCCCGACGTTGAGGTGACATTCGCCCGCGCCACCACCGAGGCGCCCGGTGTCGGCGTGGTCGGACAGCAATTTATCGATTCACTGCGCTCGCAGGTTGGGGGTAGATCCGTCGGGGTTTATCCGGTCAACTACCCCGCCTCGGAGGATTTCGTGCCATCTACCAACGCGGGCACTAGTGATGCGAGCGCTCACGTCGAGTCCATGATCGCGAATTGCCCCAACACCAAGATGGTGCTCGGGGGATATTCCCAAGGCGCGATGGTGATCGATCAGATCACCATCGCCCAATTCCCGATTGCGGGCTTTGTCCCCGAGACGCTATCGGCGGACCAAGCCGATCACGTTGCCGCGCTCGCCCTCTTCGGGAATCCATCGGACAGATATCTGGGAGGACCGGTAAGCACGGTCAGCCCGTGGTACGGGGCCAAAGCCATTGACTTGTGCGCACCCGGCGATGCGATCTGCACCCCGGGCGCGGGCCTGTCGTTGCCAACGCATGACGAGATGTTCGCCGCGCCGCACCTTTCCTACCCGAACTCCGGAATGCCCGCTCAGGCCGCGACCTT
>DASZKQ010000271.1:0-2594 GCA_035552835.1 Mycobacterium sp.
TCCGACGCGGAAGCCGCGCCGATGGGCTGCGCCGGCGTTACCACCTACAACGCGTTGCGCCACACGAAGGCAGTGCCCGGCGACCGGGTCGCCATCCTCGGTGTCGGCGGGCTCGGCCACCTCGGGGTGCAGTTCGCCCGGGCGATGGGTTTTGAGACCATCGCAATCGCCCGCGGCAGCGGCAAAGAGGAGGACGCCCGGAAGTTGGGCGCCCACCACTACGTCGACTCCACTGCCGGCGATCCCGCCGAAGCGCTGAAGGCTCTGGGTGGCGCGGCGGTCGTGCTGGCGACCGCGGGCAACTCGCCGGCCATGGCCGCAACGGTCGGCGGGATATCGCCACAGGGTGAGCTCGTCACCATCGGCGTCACGCCTGAACCGTTGCCGATCAGCCCCATCCAGCTCATCACGCCGGGGGTCAGCATCGTCGGCCATCCGTCCGGCACCGCGAAAGACGTCGAAGACGCCATGCATTTCGCGGTTCTGTCCGGTGTTCGGGTGTGGATCGAAGAGCTACCGCTGTCGCAGGCGGCCGAAGGCTATGCGGCTTTAGAGCAGGGCCGAGCTCACTACCGCACCGTTTTGACCATGTGACACAGTCGGTCCGTGACCGACATCTGGACTCTTCCCACATCGGACGGTGAGTTATTGGTTCACACCGGTGTCGCCGGCCGGGCGTCGAAAATGGGTCATCGGCTGACCATCGCGTTGCGACGCTGGCAGGCCGCGGTGCGATGGTCGGGTGGTGCACCCGTCGCTGCGCAGCTCACAGTTGACGTTGATTCGCTTGAAGTTCTGCGGGGCGAAGGTGGCCTAACACCGTTGTCCGGACCGGAGAAGATCCTGGTGCGGTCCAACGCTTTACGACAGCTGGGTGCCGGACGGTTTCCCCAGATCTGCTTCGACGCCGACAGCATTGACCAAAGCCAGGACGGCTACCGTCTAGCCGGGACGTTGCAGATCCACGGAAAGCCGCAACAGCACGTAATCGACTTGCGCATTGAGGATCTCGGCGATGTTTGGCGGCTGTCCACCCAGGCCGTCGTTCGCCAATCCGACTTCGGGGTTAAGCCATATTCGTTGTTAATGGGCTCGTTGAAAGTCGCCGACGACGTCACCATCGTGTTCACTGCGCAGCGAGCCAAAGACACTTGAGCGGAAGGGAGTAAAGATGCGGATCGGAGTGGTGTTCCCGCAGACCGAAATTGGCGCCGACGCGGGTGCAGTGCGGGCCTATGCCGAGCATGTCGAGGGGCTTGGGTTTGCCCACCTACTTGCCTACGACCACGTCGTTGGTGCTGATCCACAGGTGCACGTCGGCTGGGACGGTTTTTATGACCTGCACGATACTTTCCATGAACCGCTGGTGACGTTCGGCTATCTCGCCGCGGTCACTACCTCACTGGAACTGGTGACCGGCATCGTAATCCTGCCGCAGCGACAAACCGTCCTGGTTGCCAAGCAGGCGGCCGAGGTGGACCTGCTCAGCGGCGGCCGGCTACGGCTGGGTGTCGGACTGGGCTGGAACGCGGTCGAATACGAGGCACTGGGCGAAGACTTTTCGAACCGCGGCAAGCGCAGCGAAGAGCAGGTGGACCTGATGCGCAAGCTGTGGACCGAACAGACCGTCACCTACCACGGCGGGTATCACCGGGTGACCGGAGCCGGACTGGCGCCGCTGCCGATACAGCGACCGATTCCGGTGTGGTTCGGGGCGGCCTCGCCACGCGCATGCCGGCGCGCCGGTCGCCTCGGCGACGGCTGGTTTCCCATGGTGGGCCCCGGCCCGAAACTCGATCAGGCGTTGCAAGAGGTATCGCAAGCCGCCACGGAGGCCGGCCGAGACCCCGCCCAAATCGCCATGGAAGGCCGGGTTTCCTGGAACGGCAACGCCGATGACCTCGCCGAAGGTCTTCGGGTCTGGGCCGATGCGGGCGCATCGCATGTTTCGATCAACACGATGAACGCTGGGCTGGCGTCGGTCGACGACCACCTCGCCGCGTTGACCACCGCCGCCGAAACCGCGGAAGCTTTCGCAAGTTAGCGCTGCACGACGACGATCTGGCGGCGCTAAATGCTAGGGCCGGCGGGCGTTATGCGAAACAATTATGGACGGCTCATCGATCGAGCCGAACCGTATGAGGAGCTGCCGATCATGCAACCTAATTCCACCTCTTACCCCGTGCGGGTTCGCGCTGACCTCGATCCCGCGTTGTCGCGTTGGCAATGGCTGGTCAAGTGGATCCTTGCCATTCCGCATTACATCGTGCTGTTGTTTTTGCATATCGCAGTCGTCGTGGTCTGGGTGATTGCGCTCTTCGCGATCCTGATCACCGGCAAGTACCCGCGCGCGTTGTTCGACTTCAGCGTCGGTGTCATGCGGTGGCGCTGGCGTGTCGTGTTCTACGCGCTGTTCGCCCTGGGCACCGACAAGTATCCGCCGTTCAGCTTGCAGCCAAAGGTCGACTACCCGGCCGATCTCGAGGTCGACTATCCCGAGCGGCTGAGCCGGGGTCTGGTGCTGGTCAAGTGGTGGCTGCTAGCCATTCCGCATTACCTGATACTGTTCGCGTTCTTCACAGGAGGCTGGCGGC
>DASZKQ010000272.1:0-3129 GCA_035552835.1 Mycobacterium sp.
TGTACTGACCACGGACGTTGGTGACGGCGTGGCGTGGTGACATAACGAAGACCTCCGAGTGAAGTGCGAGCTGTCTAGGAACGCTTTCACCAACCGGAGGTCTTCGTGGTCCACCGTAATGCCCCATTGTCTGAAACCGGCCGTTTGAGGCTGGCCCGTTGCGTCGTTGAGGACGGCTGGCCTTTGCGCCGGGCTGCTGAGCGCTTTCAAGTCTCGGTGACCACCGCTGCGCGTTGGGCCGGCCGTTACCGGGCGGTGGGCGCCGAGGGGATGGCTGACCGCAGCTCGCGACCGCACCGCAGCCCAGGTCAGACGCCCACACGCACGGAACGGCGCATCATCAAGGTCCGGGTGCTGCGCCGGTGGGGACCGGCCCGCATCGGCTATCTGCTGGGTCTGCATCCCTCGACGGTGCATCGGGTATTGACCCGCTACGGGATGGCCAAACTGCGGTGGCTGGACCGTCCCACTGGCCGCGTGATCCGACGTATGGAGCCGGCCCGCTGCGGGGACTTGGTCCATGTCGACGTTAAGAAGCTGGGCAAAATCCCGGCCGGTGGCGGCTGGCGCGTATTGGGCAAGGTGGCTGGCAGACACAACGCCCGCGCCGACAAAAGCACTGGGATGATCAACAAGAACTATCAGCCGCTGCGCGGGTATCACTTTCTGCATACCGCGATCGATGGCCACTCCCGGCTGGCCTACACCGAACTGCTGGGCGACGAACGCAAGGACACTGCTGCCGCCTTCTGGCTGCGAGCCAATAACTGGTTTATCGATTGTGGGATCACCGTGCGAAACGTGTTGACTGACAATGGATCCTGCTACCGCTCCAACGCGTTCGCTGATGCCTTGGGCGCCATCACACACCGGCGCACCCGACCGTATCGACCTCAAACCAACGGCAAAGTCGAACGCTTTCACCGCACCCTGGCCGACGAATGGGCCTACGCCCGGCTCTACCGCAGCGACACCGAACGCTGCGACGCGTTCACCGTCTGGCTACACACCTACAATCATCACCGCGGACACACAGCACTCGGCGGCCAACCACCCGCCACCCGCGTACCTAACCTCTCAGGTCAGTACAGCTAGTCGCGCGCCGCGCGCCGCACGAGGTAGTCCAGCGCCTCGTCGGTGCCGTCGGGCAGCCCGTCGATCGGCCACCACCGCAGGTCGACTGACTCGTCGCTGACCGTGATTTGCGTCCCGGCCGGTGCATGCGCGACGAATTGCAAATCGAGGTGACGGGTCGGCACCCCCAGCGAGCAGGTCAGCGCGTGGACGTTGATCGCGGCCAGCTCAGGGGAGATCCGCAGGCCCTCAATGCCGGATTCTTCGGTGGCCTCACGCAGCGCCGCCCCCAGGATGTCGGAGTCGTAATCCTCACAGTGCCCGCCCAATTGAACCCAGCGGCCGAGTCGCGGATGCAGCGTCAACAGCACCTCGCCGCCGGTGTGGTCGAGGACCAACGCCGACGCCGTGATGTGGCCCGGTACGCAAGCACGACGGCAGGCATCCTCGCGCGCGTCCAGGAATGCCAGCACCGCGTTGCGCAGCGAATCCTGCGGGCGATCCGGTGGTTGCCAGTCGGACAGCAGTGTGATCGCCGAGGCGCGAACACTCACCTGCGCACCAGCAGATCGTCGACCGCGACCGGCTCGCGTGGCCCGGTCGCAGGTTGATAAGGATAGCCAATTGCGATGGCGCCCAACGGTTCCCAGTCATCGGGCAGCTCCAATTCGGCACGAACCAGGTCCGCGACGAAGATCGTCGACCCGATCCAGCAGCTGCCCACGCCGCGCACCGCCAGCGCCACCAGCAGCGCCTGGACGGCTGCGCCGACCGCCACGGTGAACATCGTGTGCTCGGCAGTGGTCCGGGCGGCGTCGGGATAACTGTGCGCGCCATCGGGCACTAGGAACGGGATCACGACTTCGGGTGCGTCATGCAGGATCTGACCGCGGGCCACCCGGCGTTCAACGGCGTCGGCGGCCTTGCCGTCAGCGGTCAGGTCCGCGCGCCACTTGTCGCGCATCCGCTCGAGCAGGCGGCCGCGAACAGACTGCGTCTGCAGCCAGACAAAGCGCACCGGCCGGGTGTGGTGCGGTGCGGGGGCGGTGAGTGCCTCGGCGACCGCGTCCTCGATCAGCTGCGGCGGGACCGGCTCGTCGGTGAACTGGCGCACCGAACGACGCAGCAACTGGGCCTGCCGACGACCGAGCTCGAAGGCTTCGGCGGTGCCCAGCCAGAACAGGTCATCAGGGCCCGACCGCACGAGATGCCTGGCGGTAGCGTCGGTCTCGGTCACCACGCCGGCGGGCAGCCCGCGGACCACGGCCGCCGGTATCGAGGTCAGCTTGCCCTTGACCAGATCGGCCGCCGCGGCGATTTCGTCGGCGACGGCGACCTCGGTGACCAACAGTTCGTTGCCGTGCCGGTCGACCGCGCCGGCGTAGCCGTGCAGCACCGAAACCCCGGCCGCGCCCACCGCGGCGTCGGTCTGGCCGTTGCGCCACGCCCGGCCCATCGTGTCGGTGATGACGACGCCGACGGTCACGCCGAGGCTCTCGCGCAGCCCTGACCGCAGCGACGCCGCAGTGCCGTCGGGATCGACGGGCAGCAGAGCCAATTCGTCGCTGCCGATGTTGGACCCGTCGACGCCGGACGCGGCCTGCACGACACCGAGTCGGTTCTCGGTGATCAGCGTTCGGCCCTTGCGGGCAAGCACCCGAACGGATTCGGAGTCGACAAGCTTGCGGCGCAACGTGTCTCGTGCATCGGGGTCTTTGGGTGCGGAGACCAGACGTCCTTCGCACTTGGACAGCACCTTGCTGGTGACAACCAGGACGTCACCGTCGCGTAGCCAGGGCGCGGCTGCCGCGAGCGCGGCGCCGAGGTCGTCGCCGGGCCGGAACTCGGGAAGGCCGGTCACCGGCAGGATCTCGATCGGCGACGCGGTGCCGTGCTCGGGCGCCGCTATCGAGTCGCACACGCTGCGCCGCTCCTCCTCATCGCTACGCTCTGCATCGTCGCCGGCGGTCACGCTGCCACGCCCGCAAGGTCCAGTCCGGCGCCGACCATCGCGGCCGTTGCCGTCGGATCAGTCATCAGCAGCGGCACCGATCG
>DASZKQ010000273.1:0-15267 GCA_035552835.1 Mycobacterium sp.
CCGATGGCGCCGCCGATCGCGATCATCTGCATCTGCCGGTTGTGCAGGTCATGGTGATAACCGGCGTCCTCACGGGCGAGCGCAGCAGTCTCACCGGCAGCAGGGCCCGGCGTGCTGGGCATCGGTGGCATCGCGTTCCTATCGACGTGACCTGGTGCAACGCTGCGACGCGGGCACGCCCGAGAACGCACTGGTTGCGAAACTATCCCACGGTGTGACGGCGCTCTCAACCGCCAGGGAACAAACTTTTGAGCAACGCCGTTGACCGCTACGACAACCTTGAGTGGACCAGACTCAACATTGGCTTGACAGCGGTACACCGCGACGGGCAGTCTTGAGCGGGGTTCACTCAGCAGCGTAGTGCATACCATGTTCGGCTATCAGGAAGGATTCACCATGGCTCGTGCGGTCGGTATCGACCTCGGGACCACCAACTCCGTCGTCGCAGTTCTGGAGGGTGGGGAACCCGTCGTCGTCGCCAACTCCGAGGGCTCGCGGACCACTCCGTCCATCGTCGCGTTCGCGCGCAATGGCGAGGTACTGGTCGGCCAGCCTGCCAAGAACCAGGCGGTGACCAACGTCGATCGCACCATCCGGTCGGTCAAACGGCACATGGGCACCGACTGGTCCGTTGAGATCGACGACAAGAAGTACACCGCGCAGGAGATCAGCGCTCGCGTTCTGATGAAGCTGAAGCGCGACGCCGAGGCCTACCTCGGTGAGGACATCACCGACGCGGTGATTACCACGCCTGCCTACTTCAACGACGCTCAGCGCCAGGCCACCAAGGAGGCCGGCCAGATCGCCGGCCTGAACGTGCTGCGCATCGTCAACGAACCGACCGCGGCCGCACTGGCCTACGGGTTGGACAAGGGCGAGAAGGAGCAGCGGATCCTGGTGTTCGACCTCGGTGGCGGCACCTTCGACGTGTCGTTGCTGGAGATCGGTGACGGCGTCGTGGAAGTCCGCGCCACCTCGGGTGACAACCACCTTGGCGGTGATGATTGGGACGACCGCATCGTCAGCTGGCTGGTGGACAAGTTCAAGGCCAGCGCGGGCATCGACCTGACCAAGGACAAGATGGCCATGCAACGGCTGCGGGAAGCGGCCGAGAAGGCCAAGATCGAGCTGTCCAGCTCGCAGGGCACGTCGATCAACCTGCCCTACATCACCGTTGACTCCGACAAGAACCCGCTGTTCCTCGACGAGCAGCTGACGCGTGCGGAGTTCCAGAAGATCACCCAAGATCTGCTGGACCGCACCCGCAACCCCTTCCAGCAGGTGATCAAGGACGCCGGTATCTCGGTTTCCGAGATCGACCACGTGGTGATGGTGGGTGGTTCCACTCGGATGCCCGCGGTGACCGAACTGGTCAAGGAGCTCACCGGTGGCAAGGAGCCCAACAAGGGCGTCAACCCCGACGAGGTTGTTGCCGTGGGTGCTGCCCTGCAGGCCGGTGTGCTGAAGGGCGAGGTGAAAGATGTTCTGCTGCTTGACGTTACGCCGCTGAGCTTGGGCATTGAGACCAAGGGGGGCGTGATGACCAAGCTGATCGAGCGCAACACCACGATCCCGACCAAGCGGTCGGAGACCTTCACTACCGCCGACGACAACCAGCCATCGGTGCAGATCCAGGTCTACCAGGGTGAGCGCGAAATCGCTTCGCACAACAAGCTGCTCGGCTCGTTCGAGCTGACCGGTATTCCGCCGGCTCCACGCGGCGTCCCGCAGATCGAGGTCACTTTCGACATCGACGCCAACGGCATCGTGCACGTCACGGCCAAGGACAAGGGCACCGGCAAGGAGAACACGATCAAGATCCAGGAGGGCTCCGGCCTGTCCAAGGAAGAGATCGACCGGATGATCAAGGACGCCGAGGCGCACGCCGAGGAGGACCGCAAGCGTCGCGAAGAGGCCGACGTTCGCAACCAGGCGGAGACGCTGGTCTACCAGACGGAGAAATTCGTCAAGGAGCAGCGCGAGGCCGAAGGTGGTTCGAAGGTTCCCGAGGACACCCTCAACAAGGTCGACGCCGCGGTCGCCGAGGCCAAGACGGCGTTGGGCGGCACCGACATCGGCGCCATCAAGTCCGCGATGGAGAAGCTGGGCCAAGAGTCGCAGGCCCTCGGCCAGGCGATCTACGAGGCCACCCAGGCCGAGCAAGCGGCGGGCGGCAGCGGCGAGGCCGGTCCGGGCGGTGCCGATGACGTCGTCGACGCGGAGGTGGTCGACGATGACCGGGAGGCCCAGTGAGCGAACCCAACCCACCCGAACAGGTAACCGTCACCGACAAGCGGCGGATTGATCCCGAGACCGGTCAAGTACGCCACGTGGCTTCCGGAGCCGCCCCCAGTGGGGCGGCGCCGGAGGCCGTAGATGCAAAAGCCGGGCAAGGCGGCGCCACCGCTGACAAGGTTGCCGAGCTGACCGCCGATCTGCAGCGGGTGCAAGCCGACTACGCCAACTACCGCAAGCGGGCGTTGCGAGATCAGGAGGCGATCGCCGGGCGCGCAAAAGCTTCCGTGGTCAGCCAATTACTGGGCGTGCTCGACGATCTCGACCGCGCCCGCAGTCACGGAGATCTGGAGTCCGGGCCGCTGAAGTTGGTCGCCGACAAATTGCTCAGCGCGCTGACCGGACTGGGGTTGACGGCGTTCGGTGCCGAGGGCGACGACTTCGACCCGGTCCTGCACGAGGCCGTGCAACACGAGGGCGACGGGTCGGAGGGCTCGAAGCCGGTAATCGGCAACGTGCTGCGGCACGGCTACAAACTCGGCGACCAGGTGCTGCGGCACGCATTGGTCGGGGTGGTGGACACCATCCCGGACGACTCGACTGCTGACGCCGGTACCGAGGCGGCCGCCGGTGAAACCGAGACCACCGAGACAGTCGATAACGACGCGAACGAGGGTGAGCACGACGCAGAATCAGAGCCGTCGGAGAAGTAACGACCGGTTCGGACGGGACACGGACAACCACTGGAAGCTAGAGGAAGGCGGGGAGGGGGTGACGCGACATGGCCCAACGCGAATGGGTCGAAAAAGACTTCTACAAGGAGCTGGGCGTCTCTCCTGACGCCGGCCCAGACGAGATCAAACGGGTGGCCCGCAAGCTACTCGCCGAGAATCACCCTGACCGCAACCCCGGCAACAAGGCGGCCGAAGAAAGGTACAAGGCCGTCTCCGAGGCCAAGGAAGTACTGACGGATCCCTCCAAGCGCAAGGAGTACGACGAAACCCGTCGGTTATTCGCCGGAGGTGGGTTCGGTCGCCGATTCAACGGTGGCGACTTCGCCGGCGGCTTCGGCGGGAGCGGCTTTGGCGCCGACGGGGCCGAGTTCAACCTCAACGATTTGTTCGACGCCGCCGGCCGCTCTGGTGGCACCAACATCGGTGACCTGTTCGGCGGCTTGTTCGGGCGCGGTGCTCAACCGCGACCCAGCCGTCCGCGCCGGGGCAACGACCTGGAGACCGAAGCCGAGCTGAGTTTCATGGAGGCCACCAAGGGCGTCGCGATGCCGCTGCGGCTGACCAGCCCGGCGCCGTGCACCAACTGTCACGGCAGCGGAGCCAGGCCAGGCACCAGTCCCAAGGTATGCCCGAACTGTAACGGCTCAGGTGTAATCAGCAGCAACCAAGGCGCTTTCGGCTTCTCCGAGCCATGCACCGAGTGCCGCGGCAGCGGGTCGATCATCGAGAACCCTTGCGAGCAATGCAAGGGGACCGGTGTCACCACCCGCACCCGCACCATCAACGTGCGGATCCCGCCGGGTGTCGAGGATGGACAACGGATCCGGCTGGCCGGTCAGGGTGAGGCCGGATTGCGCGGTGCTCCGTCCGGTGACCTCTATGTCACCGTGCACGTGCGGCCGGACAAAGTCTTCGGCCGCGACGGCGATAACCTCACCGTCAGCGTTCCGGTCAGCTTCACCGAATTAGCTTTGGGTACAACGCTTTCGGTGCCGACGCTGGACGGCAAGGTCGGTGTTCGGGTGCCGAAGGGCACTGCCGATGGGCGCATTCTGCGGGTTCGTGGACGCGGTGTGCCCAAGCGTTCCGGCGGTCAGGGCGACCTGCTGGTCACCGTGAAAGTGGCCGTCCCGCCGAACTTGGAAGGTGCGGCGAAAGAGGCGCTGGAAGCCTACGCCGTCGCCGAGCGCTCCGGTGGCTTCGATCCGCGGGCCGGATGGGCGGGTAATGGCTGATGGCTAAAAGAGACGATGCGCGGACCTTTTTGATCTCGGTGGCCGCCGAGCTGGCCGGTATGCATGCGCAGACGCTGCGTACCTATGACCGGCTCGGGCTGGTCAGCCCCCGCCGCAGTTCCGGTGGTGGACGCCGTTATTCGCAGAACGACGTCGAGCTGCTCCGCGAAGTACAACGGCTGTCCCATGACGAGGGCGTCAATCTCGCTGGGATCAAACGCATTATCGAGCTGACCGACCAGGTCGAGGCGCTACAGTCACGGCTGGCCGAGATGGCCGCCGAGATCGAGGCGCTGCGGGCCAACCAGCGACGCGACGTCGCAGTGGTGCCCAAGAGCACCGCAGTGGTGGTCTGGCAGCCCCGGCGCTAACTCCGTCAGCGCGGCTCGGCGAGTGCTCACGGTGCTTTCTCAGCGGCGTGATCGTCGGCGATATTTGCGGCGGTCCTCCCGAGTTGCTTCCCGCAAGCGGTGACGCAGCGCGTCGGCCGGACTGAGGTACCTGCACGACATTGCGTAGAACTCAGGTAGTCCGCTACTCATGCTGTCGGGCGACCAGGGGCCTAACGTTGTTCGCGAAAGTTCTCATAGCGTTAGGAGAACATCCCGAAATGTTCGATCTCTCGAACCACCGCGACCATAGCGACTACGACAGATGGCAAAATACCTTCACCGACGCGTCTGCACGCCTTGACGCCCTACAAACGGCCGTAACCGACCTCCGCCACCTCCTGCGCCACAGCGAGGGCGTCCGCAGCACTGAAATCCTTGAAGTGCTTGAACGGCACGGCGTATAACCATTCAGCATTGGTCAGCCAGGACGATGTCATGCCGACGGTTGAAGCGCGGCTTCGCCGGGAGCTCTCGGCCGAGGCGATGCCATGACGATGACACCGTAGATCCAAGATGCGGCCCATGAATAGCAGCCGAATTCGCGCCGTTAATTCGACACACGGGTTATAGTCAGCCGGTGATCAGCGGCGACCCGCTGACAGGGCGCGACAGCGAACTAGAGGTTATACGCCGCGCGCTGAGCGGAGTTGGCAATTACTCCGGCGCCGTCATCGTCGGAGCCGCGGGAGTGGGCAAGACCCGACTCGCGCGTGAAGTGCTGGCCCGTGCCGAAGCGTCGGGTGAGCGGACGTATTGGATTGTGGGCACCCAGTCCGCGCGACAGCTCCCATTAGGTGCGTTCACCGCTTCGATATGCGGTACCTTGTCCGATCCGATATCTGATGTGCGACGTGTCATCGATTCCGTTGTCACGCAACAACGTCAGGGCCGGGTGCTGATCGGGGTCGATGACGCGCACCTTCTCGACGCATTATCGGCGCACGTCGTACACCAGCTGGCCCAGGCCCGTGGGACACGGCTGGTGGTCACGGTGCGTACGGGCGGAGAAGAGCCCGATGCGATCACCGCGCTATGGAAAGATGATTTCCTCACCCGCCTAGACCTCCAACCGCTGTCGGCTTCGGACATCCACCGGATGATCGAGACCACACTTGCCGGGCCCGTGGATAGTCGTAGCGCCAAGCGGTTCTGGAAACTGACTGGCGGCAACGCGCTATTTCTGCGGCAACTGCTCAAGGACCAGATCGCCGCCGGCGCGATACGACAGGTCGCCGGGGTGTGGATGTGGGACGAGCGCGTCGCGGTGTCAGACAGCATCGGTGATATGGTCGGTCGGCAATTGAGTCGGCTCGCCCCCGATGTGGCGCTGGTCGTCGATACGTTGTCGCAGTACGAGCCGCTCGCGGTCGATGTGCTCTGCGACTTGGTGCACCGCCGCGATCTCGAGGCGGCTGAACAAATGAACCTGGTCACTGTGGAACGCAGCGGCTCCAAGCTCATGGCCCGACTGGCCCATCCGCTGTTCGGTGAGCTTCGGCGCGCCGCGGCCAGCGAGATGTATCTGTCGCGAATCCGCGGCAAGCTGGCACAACGGCTGGCCAAGGACGCCGACGCCGACCCGCATGCGACGGTGCGCCGGGCGTTACTCGCCCTCGAATCAGACCTTCCCCCTGACCCGTACCTGTACCTGGAGGCGGCGCGGTTCGCGATGACGCTACTCGACCTGGACCTGTCCGACCGATTCGCCACCGCCGCAGCCGATGCGGGGCTGAGCGAGGCCGTTGGTCTGCGAGCGATAAGCCTGGCCGGGCGCGGACACGGCGACCAGGCCGAGGCGATCCTGGCCGGGATCGGCGTGGATGACCCCGACGGACATCACTGGGCAACCGTGCGGGCAGCGAACCTGATCTGGAATCTCGGCCGACCCCGGGAGGCGTCGGCCATTCTCGACGGCCTGGCATCGACGCGGGAATCCGCGGCGGAGCAGGCCGAACGCGCCGCGATCGAATCATGCGTGGACGCGGTGATGGCCCGCTGCGTAACCGCGGCGGAAAAGGCACGGGCGGCGCTGCTTTCGCCGACACTGCCCGACTATCACGCCATGTTGGCGTCCATCGCGTTGACCATCGCGCAGGGCGCGCTCGGCAGAATCGCCGACATCACCGACGTCGTGGTGCAGGCCATCGACCGCGCGATCACGTCATTTCAGGCGTCGCCCATGAGGTTCTGGTATGGCGGCGTCTATGCGCGCGCCTGCCGGTTGAACGGGCGCATCGACGAGTGCGTGCGTTCGGCCAAGCAGCTATCCGAGTCGGCACGCGACGTTCCCGGTCTTGCGTATGCGAACCTTGCATTCTTGCTGGGCTACGCTGAGCTGGTTCGCGGAGAGATCCCTGCCGCGGTGAAACTTCTGCACGAGGCGCTGGCCGGAGCGGAAAAGCACAGCGTCACAACCGGTTTGCGAGCAGCAAGCTGCTTCGCGTTGGCCGAAGCCCACGCCAAGCTGGGTCAACCGAATGCCGCAGACGCCGCGATCACCGAAGCGCGGCAATGCGTGTCGGCCGACTACCTGTTCATGCAGACCGGTCTGGCGGTTGCCAGCGGCTGGGCACTGGCGGCTAGCGGGTGCCTGACGGACGCGATCTCGATCGCCCATGCTGCCGGCGAGGATGCGCGCAAGCGCAATCAGCCAACGCATGAACTGGCCTGCGTGCAAGTGGCGGCTCAATGGGGCGACACGTCAGGCGCAACACGCGCGCGTGAACTTGCCGATGAATTATCGCTTGCCCTCGCTGATGCCGTTGCACGGCATACGGAATCGTTGCGGGCCGACGATGGGGAGGGTCTGCTCGCGGCATCGGCCGACTACCGGGCGCTCGGCGACCGGGTCGCCGCCGCCGACGTCGCCGCCCAGGCGGCCGTGGTGTTCAGCCGCAACCAGCAGCGCAAGCGCGGTCTGTATGCCGGAGCGTTGGCGCAGCAGCTGGCCACCGACTGCGGCGGGTTGTGCACACCGGCGCTGCGAAATCCTATAGGCCAACCGTTGACCGACCGTCAACGCGAGATCATCGAACTGGTCGCCGCAGGGTTATCCAATAAGGAGATCGCCGAGCGGCTCGTCACGTCGGTGCGCACCGTTGAGGGGCACGTGTATCGCGTGTACCAGCGCCTGGGAGCCGGGTCGCGCGAGGAGCTGGTCGAGATATTGCGAGCGGGCCAGCGCGGCTCATAACCTGTCCATTTCTCGTGACATGGCGGCGCGCTCGATGTACGCGGCGCGATGAGCGTAGTGGGGCTGGGGGGGCGGCGGGCGTAAGGCGGCGGCGACGACACGAAGCGCGTCGACCATTCGGCGGGTGATCGGGGTCGACGATGGCGACACGGCGGCCGCGGTGCCGAGCATCACCTCTTGCTCAGTGATCAGAACCGGCGGCTCTGGCTTGGTGACCAGACTTGGCGGCTGCGCCTCGGTTTCCAGAGCCGGCGGCCGGCCTAAGTCGTCAGTACCTACGGCCGCGCTGGCGATGGCATCCTGCGTTGCCTCGATGGACAGGTTTAAATTCGACATTCCCGACCGCTTCCACGTTGTGGGTTGTGATGATGTGTGGAACGTACGACCGGCGACGGTCGGAAGCACGCGTAGCCGACTACTCGTATTACGGCTGATATCTACTCGACCGACAGGTAAGCCCCAGCGAAGAGCGCAAAGTCTGACAGGCTGTGCGCATGGCCGGCGCAAACGGAAGCGCCAGATGGACGGACGCGCTGCTCGATCGCATGCGGGAGCTAGGCGATCCGGTGGCCGACGCGCCGGTCGCCGCCGTGCTTGCGCGGGGCGGCGTCGACGCGGTCAATGACATCATGCGGACGCTGGTACGCATCGAGCAAGCGGTGCCGGAGGAGCTGCCCGACGAGCTCCAGGCCTACCTGCTCCAGACGCTGCCCCTCCCCGAGTGGGCCGACATGGCCAGGATCAAGCGGGGGCAGCAGCTATTCGAGACATGGGGCGATCTCATCACGCTCTGCCTGTTCTGCGCGTCGCTCCCGGCGTCGTACGCGGCAGCGAAGGGCGTGAAGGTGCTGTACCTGACCGCCCGGCTCGATACCGACGCGCGTCGGCGCGTGATGGAGACCGGCCAGTTCCTTATGGACGTGGTCGCCGTCGGCGGCCTCGACGAACGCGGCAAGGGCCGGCGCACCATCCAGCGCGTCCGGCTGATGCACGCCGCAGTGCGCCACCTGATCCTGGCCCGCAACGAGCAGAAGCCTGGCGTGTGGCATCCCGAGTGGGGCACACCGATCAACCAGGAGGACCTGGCCGGGACACTGCTTACTTTCTCGTACGTCGTCGCTGATCCGTTGCGTCGCCTCGGCGTACACCTGCCCGCCAAGGACGTCGACGCATACCTGCATCTATGGAACGTCATCGGCCACTTAATGGGCGTGCGCGACGAACTGTTGGTGCGCGACGTCTCTGATGCCACCGCGCTGGTCGACGTCATCCGGCGCAGGCAATTCCAGGCGTCGTCTGAAGGGCAGGATATGACTCTTGCGCTCCTGAATCTGCTCGATGAGGTGACACCGATACACCGGTTCGACGACACGATCCCTCCATTGATCCGCCACCTGATCGGCGACGAGACCGCCGATCTGCTGCTCGTGCCGAACTCGGATCTCGCCGATGACCTCGGGTGGCTCGCGCGCATCGGCAAGTGGTTCTTCGTCCACGTCTTGGGCCGGGTCGAGCGCGACCTGCCGCGCTACCAACTGATGTCGAGCATGGCCCGCCCATTCGGGCGCGAACTGGTGCGCGGGATATTCGCGCTTGAGCGGGGTGGCGAGCGGGCGCCGTTCGACATACCCGATCACCTCGCCCGCAGTTGGGAGCTGTCGGCGTGAGGCTCTAAAACGCTTAGCATGCCGCTCGAGTACCGTCTCGGACAAGATCGAGTAGTCGTCTACGCGTGATTGCGCTACCTCAGTCGGCCCACGCTTGTGGACATGACGGCGACGATCACAGGGCCAGATGTCACCGCAGACTCAGATGTGACCGCATTGGCGCTGGCGCCGAAGAACCCGCTGCCGTACTGGCGGCGGCTGACGGCGGCCAGACAGTTCGATAGCGGCCTCGAGCTGTTGCGGGAGTCGGGCGGACCGGTGACCCGAAATGTGCTGGGGCCAAAGTGGATGATGCCGCCGCTGGTGTTTGTCTCCTCCCCGCAGGGTGCCCACGACGTCCTGGCACGCACGGACGCATTCGCCGAGCGCGGGGCGACGCCTATCGCATTGGAGCTCCGTCGGCTGGTGGGCGACAACCTGCTGGTGATGCCGCATCGCGAGTGGCTGCCGCGCCGCCGCGCGCTGCAGCCGATCTTCACCAAACACCACGTTCCCCAGTTCGCCGGGCACATGGCTGAGGTCGCCGAACAGCTTGCCGACCGTTGGGCGCTCGGGGCCGCGGTCGACCTGGACGCCGAGTGCCGCGCACTGACGTTGCGAGCGCTAGGCCATTCGATACTCGCAACCGATCTGGCCGAACGAACGCAGGTGGTGGGAGCCGCGCTTCGCATCGGAGGCAAGTGGGCGGCCGACCGGGCACTGCGCCCGGTCAACCTGCCCCGCTGGTGGCCCACTCGTGGGCAGCGGAGAGCTCGCGCTGCCAGCGCCGCCCTGCACGCGTTGGCGGCCGAGATCCTGAGCGCGTGCCGAGCCGACCCGACGCGCGACGCGCCGCTGGTACGTGCCCTGATGCAGACCACCGACCCGCAGACCGGCCGGCCACTGTCTGATCGCGCAATCTGCGATGAGCTGGTGTTGTTTCTGCTCGCCGGCCATGACACCACCTCCACCGCGCTGACCTATGCGCTGTGGGCGTTGGGTCACCGGCCCGACCTGCAGCAACGGGTGGCCGCAGAAGCCGACGCGCTCGGTGACCGCCGGCTCACCCACGAGGACATGCCGCGACTGCGTTGCACCGTGCAGGTTCTGCATGAGGCGCTGCGCTTGTGCCCGCCGGCGCCGGCGGTGGGACGCACGGTGATGGCCGACATCGAGGTCGACGGCTACCGCCTGCCGGCAGGCACGGTCGCCGTCATCGCGATCTACGCGATGCATCGCGACCCCGCGCTGTGGGAAGATCCGCTGCGCTTCGACCCCGACCGGTTCAGTCCGGAGCGCTCCAAAGGCCGTGATCGCTGGCAGTATCTGCCGTTCGGTGGCGGCCCGCGAGCATGCATCGGCGATCATTTCGCAATGCTTGAGGCGACCCTCGCCCTGGCGACGATCCTTCGGCGAACCAAAATCCTTTCACTGAGCGGCGATTTCCCTACCATTACCCCATTAACGATGATCGCCGCCGCCCCGATCCGAGCCCGGGTTGGGAGCGCGTGGATCGATTGAACCGGAGGTTCCTCAGAGATGTCTACTGCTGTGACTCCTAGCCCGCCACTCCCACTGGAACGCCTCGAAGAACCCGAAACCATCGACGATGTTTTGCGCAATATCGATCAGATCCTCGACTGGTCCATCAACGCACAGAGCAACGTCGGCTACTTCGCTACCCTATACAAGCGGGTCACCGTCGCTATTCGTGACGCCATCAACGAGGGTGTGTTCGATGACGGGCGCCGTATGGAGCAACTCGACGTTGCCTTTGCCCGGCGCTACTTCAACGCGTTGAATGCGTACTTCTACCCGGACGAGTACCAGGGCCCGACGCTTCCCTGGGAGGTCGCCTTCGTCGGGGACCGGAACGATCAAGCGATCATCCTGCAGCACATGATGACAGGACTGAATGCACACATCACTTTCGATCTAGGCCTCGCTGTCTTGGCGGTCGCGGCTAACTCCCTCGACAAGCTGGAGAACGATTTCAACCGCGTCAACGCCCTGCTCTGCTCCCAGATCCCGGGCATACTCGACGTCGTCGAGCAGCTGTCCCCGGAGTACCGCGTGATCCGCCGAGTGTTGCCGAATGCGGTCGAGGTTGCCTTACTCAAGCGGATGGTCACAAAATTACGCAGATCGGCTTGGTACTTCGCCACCTACATGGACCTGCACCCGGAGAGTGCGAGGGAGAGGCGAGTGAATCAGGCGTCCTGGACGGCGGCGATGGGGGCCTGGTACTTGCAACCGCCTGCACGGTTGACGCCGTTCCCGATCGTCGTCCGCGCCATCGCCAAGCGTGAGAGCCGCAACGTGGCCGGCAACTTACGGGCACTCGAAACGATCAAGAACACCCCTGAGAAGCTGGATAAATCTTACCTCCGACTCGCCCCCTGAGGCCTACGACCCCGCCCTACCGACAGAGAATCCGTTGCGCCCGCGCGTATTCGGGCCAGCGAGCGTCACCGGGGAAGCGGCGGACAACGTCGGCCAACTCGGACCGATCCCCGTCACCAAGGTCGAAAACATCTAACAGGCAACGCAGTTCGAAAAGCGTCGCGCCTTGCTTGCGTGCAAACTCAAGCGCGGCCATCAGGGCCTCGCGTCGTCTTTGCCGGTCGGTGAACGTGTAAGCGCGCAGCCGCATCAGCTCGGCGTCGTGGAAGTGCATTCCGGTCTCTTCCGCGTGCTGCAGCGCCATCTCCAGTCGTTCCCGCGCCTTGTCCGGCTGGCCCGCGGCGATCAGGAGGCGGCCGATTACCGCGTCGTGAAACGTGAGAAACATGTTGAGGTGCATGAGACGCGACCCGTCCACGCGTCGCGTTAGGTTTTCCGCCAAGGCGGTCAGCGTGGCAGCGTCGGCACCCGCGCCTAGTGCGGCCAGCGCCTTGACGGTGGCGTGTTCGGTTCTGCCGACCCATTGCCACACGTCGAGCCCCGACTGCTCGCTCAGCCGGCGAAGCTCGGCGACCAGGGTGGCGGCCTCCGAGATTTCGCCGCTCTCCAGCCGCACCCAGATTTCCATGAAGTATGTGTTTGCCTTGTTGTAGGCATTTCGTGGAAACCCGAGGCCATCGCAACGCCGGACTGCATCGGCCAACTCCGCGTCGGCACGGTCGAGGTCCCCGCACACCGTATGCGTCAATGCCAGGTATGTGTGTGCCACTGAGATCGGGTCGACGGGCACAAACCACGCGGTGTCCAGCACCCGCGGATCGGCAGCGAAACGATCGGCCAGCGCGCGCAGCAGATGTCCGCGGGCGGCGGTGAAGTCGCCTTCCAGCCAGATGACGGAACCTAACGATGACGCGATTACCGGATGACTCCAGGGCCGATCCCTGGTGATCCGGGCGGACAGTGAGACGAGCAGTTCATGCGCCCGGCGCAGTTCGGCCCGGGGCACGTAGTAGCCGATCAGCGCGCTGAGCGTGGTGAACAACTCGTCTTGATAGTTGCCGGTGCTGGCCAATGCCAGGCACCGTTGGAAGTCGGCGGGTCCCTCACCGCTCATGCTGCCTTGCGTGGTGCCCGCCAAGAAGCCGCGCTCCAGCCGGATGGCGATTTCCCTGCGGTCCCGCTTCGGTCCCGCAGCGCAGCTGGCTAGCTGGTCGAGTGCGTTCGTGAGGCAATCCAGCGCTTCCGGGAGAGCGCCGCGGCGCCGGGCGTTCACCGACGCCTTCTGGTAGGCGGCGACGGCCTCGTCGTATTGCTGTGCCTGCTCGAAACGGGTTGCGACCACACGCCAGTCGGGTTCGACGGCGGCCGCCGCGTCGACCAGCGCGCGGGCTGCGCGCGCGTGCAGCTCACGGCGTAGGGATGGCGGGGGTAACTCGGCCGCCACCTCCCGGAGCAGCTCGTGGCGAAATCGCCAGCCGTCGGTCCCGCGTCGTTCGAGCACACGGGCCCGCACGAGTTCGGTGACGATGCCGTCGACGTCCTTGGCGTCGCAGCCGACCACGGAGCGAAGCAAGGCGAGATCACCGGCGCGCCCGATGACCGCGGCTGCCTCCACCACCGGCACAACATCGGCGCGGGTATACAGCCTGGCGAACAGCGGCTCGTACAGAGCCTCCGGAATCTGTCGCTCATGCCCGGCCATGCCCAACCCGGCCACGACATGCTCGATGTAGAAGGGCACCCCGTCACACCGGCTGCGCACCGCGGCCCGCTGCGCTTCGGTCATGGTCGGATTCAATGCTTCGATAAGTGCGTCGGACTCCTCGTCGCTCAGCGGCGCAAGGTCGAAAAGTGTTATCGGCCAATCGGTTCGCAGCCATGGTCCCTCCCGCCCGGTCAACACCACGATGAGTCGCCCGTCGGCGGCCGTGAGCAACGAGTTGAGTAGCTCCAAAGTCGACGGGTCGAACCAGTGCACGTCCTCGGCGATGACAAGGCCGGCCTGGTTGTCCAGGCACGCCAACACGTAGCGGTGCACCGTTGCGCCGATCAACTCGTACAGGGTTCGGCCTTCCACGGCAGCCGGCTGATAACCGTGCTCGGGCCCGACGCCCAGCACGGGCGCCAACAGCGGCACCGTCGTCGCCGGGTCCAGCTTGCGAGCGCACAACTCGGCCGTCAGCAACCGCAACCTCTCGGCACCGTCGGTGAGCCGGGTGATGCCGCACCGCCGCTCCAGTAGCCTGCGCACCGGATGCAGGCCGGTGTCGGTTTGCAGCGGCGAACCAAACAGCTCGATCACGGGCGCGCCTGAACTTCGGACTAATTCGGCCGCCTCAGTCGCGAGCCGGGTCTTTCCGATTCCAGGCTCACCGCGGAAGACGACGCCCGGAGTGCTCAACGCTCCTGCACGCGCCCGCTGCCAACTCTGCTGCAGCCAGTTGCGCTCACGGTCACGCCCGACAAGCGGTGGCGGCCGCAACGGCGGCGCCGTCGGTCGCTCGGCGAGCACCTGGTGAGGGCTGATCAAGCCCTCGACGCCCTTTACCGGAACCGGCGGACGTGTGTCGAGTTCGAACGAGTCACGCACCAATGGTGCGACCGCATCCGACACCGCCACTGTGCCCGGCTCGGCCACACCGCAAAGCCGGGCGGCCAGGTTGGCGGCAAACCCGTACACGTCGTCCTGGTCGGTGTCGAGGTAGACCAGGCCGCGGTGGATCCCGACCCGCACGTTGACGGCCACGCCGAATTTGCGTTCGGCCTGCTCGCTGAGCCGCGCCACGGCGCGGGTGATATCCAGCCCCGCCGCGACGGCACGTCGCACGTCGTTCTCATGCGCCTTGGGGTGGCCGAACACCACCAACAACCCGTCACCCTTGATCGAGCTGATATGGCCCTCATACCGATCGACAACCCCGCGCACCTCGTCCCGGTAGCGGCCGACCAACGTGCGATACGTCTCCGGTTCTAAACGGGTGGACAGCGCCGTCGAGTCGACGAGGTCGGCGAACATGATTGTCAGTCGGCGGATTTCACCGTATCGAGCCGGCGCGGTGAGCAGGTCCTCTGCCTCTGGGTTGCCGTGGTCGACCGAAAGAACCTGCCCGACCAACGTGGTCGCGGTCGCACGGTCGCCTTCGTTGATGGCCCGCACCGCGCGGTCCAGCAATTCGTCGATCGATGCACCGCTCTCGCCAGGGCTCACCTGCTCCTCCTGCCCTAGATCGGCTAAGGGTACCTGTCGGCCGCGCCGATTTCAGCGCATGTCAAATAGCTCCGCTAGACGCGGATCGAGAACTGCGCGACCGCCGACTCGCCGGGGTGCGCTGATCGGTAGCCGCCACGGCGCAGCGCGTCGGTGGGCGCCGTCATCGGCTCGAAGCACACCACATCTTCAGCCGGCGGTGCGAAGATCTGCGCCGCCGG
>DASZKQ010000274.1:0-5831 GCA_035552835.1 Mycobacterium sp.
TAGGCTGGCGCGCTGTGATCACCCGGATGTCCGAGCTGTTCTTGCGCACGCTGCGCGACGACCCCGCCGATGCCGAAATCGCCAGCCACAAGCTGCTGATACGCGCCGGCTACATCCGACCGATCGCGCCCGGCCTGTACAGCTGGCTGCCGCTGGGGCTGCGGGTGCTGCGCAACATCGAACGAGTCGTGCGGGAAGAGATGAACGCCATCGGCGGACAGGAGATCCTTTTCCCGGCGCTGCTGCCGCGCGCGCCTTACGAAACGACCAACCGATGGACCGAGTATGGCGAGGGTATTTTTCGGCTGAAAGACCGCCGCGGCAATGACTATCTACTCGCCCCGACCCACGAAGAAGTCTTCACCCTGACCGTGAAAGGGGAGTACAGCTCTTACAAGGATTTTCCGCTGGTGCTCTATCAGATCCAGATCAAGTACCGCGACGAGGCGCGGCCCCGGGCTGGCATCTTGCGGGTACGCGAGTTCGTGATGAAGGACTCCTACTCCTTCGACATTGACGATGCCGGGCTGAAGACGGCCTACCACGCACACCGAGAGGCCTACCAGCGGATTTTCGAGCGGCTTCAGGTGCATTACGTCATCGTGTCCGCGGTATCCGGCGCGATGGGCGGCTCGGCGTCTGAGGAGTTCCTGGCCGAGAGCCCGGTCGGCGAGGACACCTTCGTGCGCTGCCCCGCGTCCGGTTATGCCGCAAACGTCGAGGCCGTGGTCACCGCCCGCCCGGAGATCCTGCCGATCGACGGACTGCCCGAGCCGGTGGTCTACGACACCGGCGATACCCCGACCATCGCGACCCTGGTCGAGTGGGCCAACGGCGCCGACCTGGGCCGCACCGTCACCGCCGCCGACACCCTGAAGAACGTTCTGCTCAAGGTGCGTCAACCCGGTGGCGAATGGGAGCTACTGGGTATCGGCCTACCCGGAGACCGCGAGGTCGACGATCGGCGGCTGGGCGCTGAGCTCGACCCGGCCGAGTACGCACTGCTTGACGACGCCGACTTCGCCAAGTACCCGTTCCTGGTGAAGGGATACATCGGTCCGAAGTCGTTGCAGGACAACGGTGTTCGGTACCTCGTTGACCCGCGCGTGGTGGATGGCACCAGCTGGATCACCGGCGCCGACAAGCAAGGGCAGCACGTCGTCGGGCTGGTCGCCGGCCGCGACTTCACCGCCGACGGCAGCATTGAAGCCGCCGAAGTCCGCGACGGCGATCCCTCTCCGGACGGCGCCGGTCCGCTGGTGTCGGCCCGCGGGATCGAGATCGGTCACATCTTCCAGCTCGGCCGCAAATACACCGACGCCTTCACCGTCGACGTGCTCGGCGAGGACGGCAAGCCGGTGCGGCTGACCATGGGTTCCTACGGTCTCGGAGTGACGCGGCTGGTAGCGGTCATCGCTGAACAGCACCACGACGAGCTGGGGCTGCGTTGGCCGTCCGAGGTCGCGCCGTTCGACGTGCATCTGGTGATCGCCAACAAGGATGCGCAGGCGCGCACCGGGGCCACCGCGCTGGCCGCCGATCTGGATCGGCTGGGCATCGAGGTGCTGCTCGACGACCGGCAGGCCTCGCCCGGGGTGAAGTTCAAGGACGCTGAGCTGCTCGGTGTGCCGTGGATCGTCGTGGTGGGCCGCGGCTGGGCGGACGGGACGGTCGAGCTGCGCAATCGGTTTACCGGCGAGACCCGCGAACTGGCGGTCGGCGCCGGGTTGGCCACCGACATCACGCGCGCGGTCTCAGGCGATTAGTCGCCACCGGGGAATGCCGTGGTGATCGGGTTGGCCCCTAATACCTGGTTCCAGCGGGCGGCCAGCACGGCGCTCTGAGTCAGCGCGGTCACGCCGAACTGGCGATCCTCCGGCGTCTGAGCCTGCTCGATAACCGCGCGCCAGGCCACCTCGGTGTCCTTTTCCATCCGCACGGCCAGCCGGTTCGCATCGGTTGGGTTGTTCACCGGCATCGGCAACTGATAGCCAGCGGCGGCCACCGGGGCGTTGACCGAGCGGCCGCCGAGCATCGCGATCACCTGGTCGCGCCGTTGGCGATGCTGATTCAGCGAGAAAGACACCAGGCTGTTGGCGTCGGGTTGGCAGTGGGCGGACACGATGCCGTAGCCATAGATCACGGCGTGTTCGGTCGTCAGCGCAGCGCACAGTGCGGAGTCGGCGGGTGACGGCTCAGCGGATGTCATGAGGCCGATCCTGAAAACACCAACGCGACGCTGTAAGAGGCCGTGCACGCGGCGGCAATCGAGCCGAGCAGGCCGGCCCGATAACCCGAGGACGTCATTGCCAAGTGACTGGCACTGGCCGCGGACCCGCGTAAGGAATTGATCACGTCGGACAGTGTCGGTGGGGGCCCCGCCGCGGCTGATGTGGTGGGTGTCGGGCTGGTGGTCTGACTGGAGGTCGACGTCGGGTTGATGGCGAGGCGGGCGATCTCGGTAGCCAACGCCTTGGCATGTTGGGCGCGTTCGGCGGCGACCTCGGTCAGCGCTGCACTCACTGGTGTGGCTGCGGCCGCAGCGGCCGCGGTGGCCAGCTCGCCGTCGTGCCGGGCCAGTTTCAACTGCGATTCGAGTTCGTCGACCGCCGGCGCAGCGGGCGGCGAACTGCAGGCGGAGCCGGCCATCCCGAACACGGCGAGAGCGGCGCCACCGGCCAGCACCTGACGCCTGCTGAAAACCGGTCTGACAACGGGCAGCGTGCGTGGCACAGCAACATCCTGCCATTGCTGTGCCAGCGCGTTGGACGGCCCGGCTATGACGCAGGTTGACCTGGCCGCGATCACGGCTGATACGAGTTTCCTGGCGTATCGTTAATGGCTGGTTCACCGGGAACGTGCATTACTGCGAACCGGAGGGCCGCCTGACCGGACAACTCAAGATGAGGAGCTCGCCGTGGCCATCGGGCTACCGTCACAGACGCAGGTGATCGAGCTACTCGATGGTGAGTTCGCGCGCGCAGGCTACGAAATTGAGGACGTTGTCATCGATCCGCGGGCCCGTCCGCCGCGGATAACTGTCATTGCCGACGGCGACACCGCACTCGACCTGGACACCATCGGTGAGCTGTCCCGTTCGGCGTCGACCTTGTTGGACGCTGTCAAAAGCATTGACGGTCGCTACGTGCTGGAAGTCAGCTCGCCCGGCGTGGACCGCCCGCTGACCAGCGAGAAGCACTTCCGCCGGGCGCGGGGCCGCAAGGTCGAAATAGCACTGGCCGACGGAACGCAAGTCACCGGTCGAGTCGGCGAGATGTCCGACAACACGCTGCTGCTGGTGGTCCGCGACGCCCGCGACTGGACCGTGCGTCCAGTGCCAATTGGCGAGATCGTGAAAGCGGTTGTCCAGGTTGAGTTTTCGCCTCCCTCCAAACGGGAGCTTGAGTTGGCGGCTGTCGATCGGAGTGCGGAGGGCCGAACATGAACATCGACATGGCCGCTCTGCACGCGATCGTTGTGGAACGAGGAGTCTCCTTCGACGACTTGCTCGAGGACGTCAAGGCCGCGGTGCTCAGCGCTTACCGGCACACCGAGGGCCATCAGCCGGATGCGCACATCGAAATTGACCGCAAAACCGGTGCGGTCCAAGTTTTCGCCCGCGAGCTCGACGAAGACGGCATTGTGCTCAGCGAATGGGAGGACACCCCGGAGGGTTTCGGGCGGATTGCGGCCACCACCGCACGGCAGGTAATGCTGCAGCGGCTCCGCGACGCCGAGAACGAGCGCACATTCGGCGAGTTCTCCACCCATGAGGGCGAGATCGTTGGCGGTGTGGTGCAACGTGATAGCCGGGCCAACGCCCGCGGTTTCGTCGTCGTCCGAATGGGCAGCGAGACCAAGGGTTCTGAGGGTGTGATCCCGGCGGCCGAACAGGTTCCCGGTGAGCTTTATCAGCATGGTGACCGGCTGCGCTGCTACGTGGTAGGAGTGAGCCGCGGTTCCCGCGAACCAGTGATCACGTTGTCCCGCACCCACCCCAACCTGGTGCGCAGGCTGTTCTCGCTGGAAGTCCCCGAGATCGCCGACGGGTCGGTGGAGATTGTCGCGGTCGCACGCGAAGCCGGCCACCGTTCGAAGATCGCAGTCGCTTCCCGGGTCCCCGGCCTCAACGCCAAGGGCGCCTGCATCGGCCCGATGGGTCAGCGGGTGCGCAATGTGATGAGTGAGCTGTCCGGGGAGAAGATCGACATCATCGACTACGACGAGGACCCGGCTCGGTTCGTCGCGAACGCGTTATCGCCGGCCAAGGTGGTTTCGGTGACCGTGATCGACCAGAACGCCCGGGCGGCGCGGGTAGTGGTGCCGGACTTTCAGCTTTCGCTGGCCATCGGCAAGGAGGGCCAGAACGCACGGCTGGCCGCCCGGCTCACCGGATGGCGGATCGACATCCGCGGGGATTCGCCCGACCAGCCTGCCGACCACCCCGAGCACGGCGCCACCCACGGGGAACACGGCGCTACCCACGGGATGGCGCACGACCGCTGACCCACATCGCGGGTGGTTCTGACCACTAGCTGGGTGTGGGTAAACTAAGCCGTGATCCAGCGCGAGACTTCGGCCTCCGCACATCGACGCAGCGATGGACCGGTGCGGACATGTGTCGGTTGCCGAAAGCGAGAGTTGGCTGTCGAACTGCTTCGAGTGGTGGCTGTGTCGACCGGGAACGGCGAATATGCCGTGACCGTTGACCCAGCAGGTAGTCTTCCGGGGCGGGGTGCATGGCTGCATCCCACTCCGAAGTGCGCACAAGAAGCGATCCGGCGGCGAGCGTTCGCGCGAGCGTTGCGGATCGCCGGAGCACCGGACGTGTCAGCGGTGGTCGAGCACATCGAGCTTTTGGATGCGCCCGATCATCCCGCCAACAGAACAGGTAGCAAAGAACATGAGCACACCGTGAAGTCCCGATGACCATGCGTCATAGCTAAACCCGAGGCGCGGCCCACCACCGCTGTCGCCTCATAGACAGGAGATGTAGTGGCAGGCAAGGCCCGCGTACACGAGTTAGCGAAGGAACTCGGTGTTACCAGCAAGGAAGTTCTCGCCCGGCTCAGCGAACAGGGCGAATTCGTCAAATCCGCATCGTCGACGGTAGAAGCGCCGGTCGCGCGTCGGCTGCGTGAGTCGTTCGGCGGTGGCAAGCCCGCGCAGGACAAGACCGCCGGCAACGGCGCGGCTGCCGCCAAAGGCGCCGTCAAAGATGCAGCGCCCCCCGCGGCGACGAAACCGACGGCTCCTAAGCCGTCCGCGCCGCCGGCGCCTGAGCCGGCCGCGCCGCCGGCCCCAGCTCCGGAACAGCCGCAGGCTGGGCCGTTACCGACTCCCAGCCGCCCCGGACCTACGCCTGGCCCGCGCCCGGCCCCCAGGCCGGCGGCTCGCACCCCCCGCGTCGGCAACAACCCGTTTTCATCGGCACAGCCCGTGGACCGGCCAATTCCGCGTCCGCCGGCGCCTCGCCCGGGTGCCCCGCGGCCCGGCGCCCCGCGCCCGGGCGCTTCGCCCGGCAGCATGCCGCCCCGTCCCGGCGGAGGCGCTGGTGGACCAGGTCGTCCGCCGCGTCCCGGCGGGCCCCGACCCGGGCCCGGCGGCCGGCCGGGCGCCCCGACCGGGGGCCGCCCCGGCGGCGGTGGCGGAAATTACCGCGGCGGTGGTGGTGGTGGTGCAGTCGGTGCCCCACCCGGTGGCGGCGGCGGCTACCGCGGCCGTCCCGGCGGTGGCGGCGGGCGGCCCGGCCAGCGCGGTGGTGCAGCCGGTGCGTTCGGCCGTCCCGGCGGCGCGCCACGGCGCGGCCGCAAGTCCAAGCGAGCGAAACG
>DASZKQ010000275.1:0-11927 GCA_035552835.1 Mycobacterium sp.
ACCGTCTTTGCCGCGCTGGCCGAGATCATCTACCAGGGCTCGGAGTCGAACGAGGTCTACGCGGCCATCTGTGTCGCCGCCACGCTGGTCGTGACGGGCTGCGACCACGCCAGCTTGCTGGTGCGCCGCGATGGGCGTTACGTCACCGTCGGCGCCAGCGACCGCATCGCGCAGCGAATTGAGGACATGGAACGCCTCGCCGGTGACGGACCGTGCGTCGACGCCATCGAGGAAGAGACCCCGCAGATCGAAACAGACCTCACCACGCCGAATCAATGGCCGAAGCTGGCCGCCCGGCTGGTCGCCGAGACCCCCGTCCGCGGGGCGATGGGGTTTCGCATCCTGGTCGATCGGCGCAAAACCGGTGCGCTGAATCTGTTCAGCGACAAACCCAACGTCTTCGACACCGGGGCCGCCGGCCAGGCCATCGTGCTGGCATCGTTCGCCAGCGTGGCGATCAACGCCGTCACTCAGGGCGAGGATGTGGCCGCCCTGCGGCGCGGGCTGCTCAGCAACCGGGAAATCGGGAAGGCCGTCGGCATGCTGATGATGCTGCAGGGCTTGGACGAGCACGCGGCCTTCGACGTGTTGCGGCGGTATTCCCAGGATCTGAACATCAAGCTCGCCGATGTCGCACGAACAGTCATCGAGCACCGCGCCAGTCCGATTTTCGACGACGACCAGTCATCGAGCTAACGCTGGTGGTGGCCGGCCGCCTACTCGGGCAGCCGTAGCTCGGGTTTCTCGACCTCTTCGATGTTGACGTCTTTGAAGGTGACCACCCGCACCTGCTTGACGAACCGAGCCGGCCGGTACATATCCCACACCCACGCGTCAGAGAGCCGCAGCTCGAAGTACACCTCGCCGTCTGCGTTGCGTGGCACCATCTCGACACCGTTTGCCAAGTAGAACCGACGTTCGGTTTCTACCACGTAGCTGAACTGGCCCACGATGTCCTTGTATTCGCGGTACAGCGAGAGCTCCATCTCGGTTTCGTACTTTTCGAGATCTTCGGCACTCATCTGCTTAGCCGTCCTTCTCCGTCCCATCTGACCGACTCCGCCGATTCAGGCGAGTCCGGTTCTATCTTTCCCCACCCATTGTCGGCGTGTTGACTCGGTGGGCTCGACTCGGCTGGATTGCCAGCCTCCTCCTCGGGCCACTCCCAGCCCGCATCGTCGGCCGGCCAGCACTCGGCCGCGCCCGATTGCCAGGCTCCTCCTCGGGCCGTACCGGCCCGCATCGTCACTAGGCGCACCCGGCTGCCCGTTGCGGTCGCCACCCGCCGGACGTTGATGAACGAGTACCGATGCTCGGGACACGGGCCCAACTCGTTCAGCGCGGTAGAGTGCGCAATGGTGCTGTAGCCCTTGTGCTCGGCGAACCCGTAGCCCGGATGATCGGCTTCCATCGCCACCATCAACCGGTCCCGACTGACCTTGGCCAGCACACTGGCGGCGGCGATACAGGCCGCCGCGGCGTCGCCGCCGATCACCGGCAGCGACGGCACCGACAGCCCCGGCACCCGGAAACCGTCGCTGAGCACATAGCCGGGCCGCACCGATAGCCCGGCCACCGCCCGCCGCATGCCTTCGATGTTGGCCACGTGGACGCCGCGCCGGTCAACCTCGCCCGACGGGATGAACACCACGTGGTAGGCCAGCGCGTAGCGGCAGATCAACGGGTACAGCTTCTCCCGCGTCTTTTCGGTGAGCTTCTTCGAATCATCCAGCGCAGCAAGGCTTTCCAGTCGCCCCGGCCCCAGCACGCAAGCCGCGACCACCAGGGGCCCGGCGCAAGCTCCCCGGCCGACCTCGTCGACGCCCGCCACCGGTCCAAGACCGCTGCGGTGCAGCGCCGACTCCAGGGTGCGCAAGCCGGAGGATTTGCGAATCACCGTCCGCGGCGGCCATGTGGTGGCCATGCCTAGTGATTCTGCTGCGGATTGACCGAACGCACACCACCCCATCGCGACGGCGGCCACACAATGAACCTCGCCTTACCGATGACGTTGCCGACCGGCACGGTGCCCGCCATGGGATCACCCGTGCACAGCAGTCCATTCATTGCGTCGGCGGGGGTGCTGGTGCAGTGCGCGCGGGAGTCCGCCGAATGGGTGCGGTTGTCTCCCATCACCCACAACCGCCCCTGCGGGACGGTGACCGGCCCGAACTCGGGGCCCAGACACGGGTACACCGATGGGTCGGCGTTCATCGTGGTCGGATCCAGATATGGCTCCTTCAACCGTGCGCCGTTGACCGTCAACCCGGTATTGCTCCGGCACTGCACGGTCTGTCCACCCACCGCGATGACCCGCTTGACCAGGTCGTTCTCGTCGGGCGGCACAAAGCCGATGAACGAAAGCGAGTTCTGCACCCAGCGCACCGCGGTGTCGTGTGAGCGGATCGACTTGTAACCCACGTTCCACGACGGCGGTCCCTTGAACACGATGACGTCGCCGGGGTGCTGCGAGCCGAAACGGAAGGTGACCTTGTCCACCATGATCCGGTCCCCGACGCAACCCGAACATCCATGCAGCGTGGGTTCCATGGATTCCGACGGGATCAGGTAGGGCCGCGCCACAAATGTCAGCATGACGTAGTACAGCACCAGCGCGATCGCTGCCAGGATGACGGTTTCCCGCAGTGCCGCTCGCTTTTTGTCTTCGGGTTCGTCGTCTCCGTCAGCGGCGTATGCGCCGCTTGATTCGGTGGTGGCCGGATGGCTTGTCGCGACTTCTGGCTCAGCCGTTTCGGAGTTGGGTTGGCCCTCGGGCGACGAGTCCGTGGTTTCGGTCACTGCGTCAGCCTAATGGGAATCGATCAGCGTGGCGTTGAAGGGCGGGCTGAGGAGGTCGGCAATTAGACCTAGCCAGCACGGTCCCCGGCGTCGCGCGCCGCCGCCGGGCGGGTCAGCGCTTCTCTTTGATCTTGGCTTTCTTGCCGCGCAGCTCTCGCAGGTAGTAGAGCTTGGCGCGGCGGACATCACCGCGGGTCACGATCTCGATGTGGTCGATATTCGGCGAGTGCACCGGGAAGGTCCGTTCGACGCCGACGCCGTAGCTCTCTTTGCGCACCGTGAAGGTCTCCCGGATGCCGCCGCCCTGCCGACGCAGCACCACGCCCTTGAATACCTGGATGCGCTCTTTGGCGCCCTCAATCACCTTGACGTGCACATCGATCGTGTCGCCGGGGCCGAAAGCCGGGATATCGTCGCGCAGCGACGCCTTGTCGACGAAGTCCAGCGTGTTCATGTCGGAAGACACTTCCTTGCGGTCGCGGCTGCGTGCTGCACGCTGTCGGAGCGTGGACAGTCAACCAAGCCGATGGTTCGGGCATCTGGGCGCATCTCGCAGCAGGCGGGAGCGGACCGGCCGGCCGACAACCGCTGGGAGACAACTGGTCAATTGTGCCAGATCGGGACCAGGCAGTGAAATCCGCGCGAATCGCCGATCCTGCTTACCCGGCCGTGACGTGGGCGAATGGTACATAGGGCAGTGTGAGGAGAGCCATGCGAGCGCGGCCGCTCCTGTTGATCGCCACGACAGCGATACTGATGGCGTCGGTGGCGGGCTTCCAAGCGAAGGTCTACGGCGCGCCGGATGCCGCGTCGCACCCGACCCACGTCGCCGCACCGCCCCGAGCGATCACGCCGCCGGAGTCGCCGCAGGGAACGCCCGGCGCCGCGTTCGACGGACTGTCGGCGCGCATCGAGCAGGCCACCCAAGACGCGGCCGCCAACGGCGCCACCATCTCGGTCGCGGTCCTCGACCGGGCCAACCATCAATTGCTTTCCAACGGCAGCGACCAGCTCGTCGCCATCGCTTCGGTGGCCAAGGTGTTCATCGCCGATGACCTGCTGTCGCGGGAATCGGGCGGCTTCCAGGACAGCCGTCGGCTGTCGACGGCAGACCACCAGGCGCTGGACAGCATGCTGCGCTCCTCCGACGATGACGCCGCAGAGACATTCTGGGCCGAGCGCGGTGAGGCGATCATCACCGACGTCGCCGGCCGGTACGGGCTGACGTCTACTGCGCCGCCCAGCGACGGGCGGTGGTGGAACACGATGAGCTCAGCATCCGATTTGGTTCAGTACTACGACATGCTGCTCAACGGGTCCGGCGGCCTGTCTGGGGACGGTGCCCAGATCATCGTCGACGACCTGGCCGGGTCCACCGCAACCGCGGCTGACGGCTACCCGCAGCGGTTCGGCATTCCTGACGGGCTCTACGCCGAACCCGTTGCCGTCAAGCAAGGCTGGATGTGCTGCATCGGTGACAGCTGGATGCACCTGTCCACCGGCATCATCGGCTCCGATCGGCGCTACGTCATGGTGATCGAGGCGCTGCAACCCTCCGATGACGCCACTGCGCGGGCAACGATCACCCAGGCCGTCCAGACGATGTTTCCTTCCGGGCGGATCTGAGACTTATCCCTGATCCCATAGGTCGGGACGGCGTTCACGGGTGCGCTGCTCAGAAGCCTGCTGTCGCCAAGACTCGACGCGAGCGTGGTCGCCGGACAACAGCACCTCCGGCACGTCTAATCCACGCCAGCTCGGCGGCCTGGTGTAGGACGGACCCTCAAGCAGACCGCAAGAATGCGAATCATTCTGGTGCGAACGCGGATTGCCCAACACATCGGGCAGCAGTCGGAGCACCGCCTCGATGATCACCAGGGCCGCCGATTCGCCACCCGGCAACACGTAGTCCCCGATCGAGACCTCTTCTACTCGCATTCGCCTGGCGGCATCGTCGATGACCCGCTGGTCGATCCCCTCGTAGCGACCGCAGGCGAACACCAGGTGCTCCTCACTGCTCCACCGCTGCGCCGTCGCCTGAGTGAACAATGCGCCCGCGGGCGTCGGGACAACGAGAAGTGTTTCCTGCGAACAGATCTCGTCGAGCGCTTCGCCCCAGACGGGCGCCCTCATCACCATCCCCGGACCGCCGCCGTATGGCGCGTCGTCCACCGAGTGGTGCACATCGTGAGTCCATTTCCGCAAGTCGTGCACTTGGAGCTGGACGAGACCCGACTCTATTGCCCTGCCCGGCAACGACTCCCGCAGCGGATCCAAGTAGGACGGGAAAATCGTCACGACGTCAATCTTGATATTGGCCTTCATATCGATGCTTGCCCTCAGCTCTCTAGTTCCAGCAAGCCCTCGGGCGGATCGATTTCGACGATGCGGGATTCCAACGACACTGACGTGACTATCGCGCTCACGAACGGCACCAGCAACTCGCCGGCCTCGGCTCGCTTAACCGCCAGTAGTTCGCCGGCCGCGGTGTGCAGGACCTCGGCGATAGTGCCGATGTCGCGGCCGGTCGTCGTCCGCACAAACAGACCTTCCAGCTGGTGGTCGTAGTAGGTGTCCGGTTCGTCGATGGGTGGCAAGTCCTCGGAGTCGATGACAAACAAACTGCCCCGCAGCGCGTCGGCCGCATCACGGTCGGCCACCCCGTCCAACCGCAGCAGGAGGCGGCCGCCGTGCGAGCGTGCCGCGGCCACCACGTAGTTGCGCTCACGATGATCAGATCCCTTGGCGCGCAACACCGTGCCCGGCGCGAACCGCAACTCGGGGTCGTCGGTGCGAACCTCGACGATGACCTCGCCGGTCACGCCATGGGGTTTGGCCACGCGCCCGACCGTTAGCTCCATGGGAGTTCCACGGACCGGGCTGCGCTACTGGTCGGTGTCCACCACATCGACTCGGATACCGCGGCCACCGATTCCGGCGACCAGCGTGCGCAACGCGGTCGCGGTGCGCCCGCCGCGACCGATCACCTTGCCGAGATCGTCGGGATGGACGTGCACCTCGACGGTCCTGCCGCGCCTGCTGGTCACCAGGTCAACTCGGACATCGTCAGGGTTGTCGACAATCCCGCGCACCAGATGTTCGACGGCGTCGACGACGACGGTACTCATGACTCCGGTCAGCTCTCGGTCGCCGATTCGGCCTGCTCGCTGGCTTCAGCCGGCTCGCTGGCTTCAGCCGGCTCGGCTTCATCGGCAGGCTTGGCGGCTTCATCGGCAGGCTTGGCGGCTTCATCAGCAGGCTTGGCGGCTTCATCGGCAGGCTTGGCGGCTTCGTCGGCCTTCTCGGCTTTGTCGGACGCACCAGCCTTCTTGGCCGGAGCTTTCTTCTTCTTCGGTGTCGCGGCTTCGGTGCTGGGCGCACCGTCGGCAGCGGCCAGCGCGGCGTTGAACAGCTCCAGTTTGCTCGGCTTGGGCTCGGCGACCTTTAGTTTGCCCTCGGCACCGGGCAGCCCTTTGAACTTCTGCCAGTCACCGGTGATCTTGAGCAGCTTGAGGACGGGTTCGGTGGGCTGAGCACCCACCGACAGCCAATACTGGGCGCGCTCGGAGTCGACCTCGATGAGGCTCGGCTCTTGTTTCGGGTGATACCTGCCGATGATCTCGATGGCGCGGCCGTCGCGACGCGTCCGCGAGTCGGCGACGGCGATGCGGTACTGGGGATTGCGGATCTTGCCAAGCCGGGTGAGCTTGATCTTCACAGCCATGGTTGAACGACTTCTCCTATGGGTGTCACGCTGCAATTCAGCGATCCGGGCGGGATGCCGGGATCCGGTTTTGCCTCGCGTGTCTGGCCGCCGACCAACCGTAGTCGCAGGGCGGACAGCCGCCTATTGTGCCAGAACGACGCCTCGACCCAGAAATTCGCCGTAGCCGGGCTTCACCGATCCTTCTTTGCCGGAGGCCCGGCCGTTTGACGCCCAGGAGAAGGCGACCCTTCCGTCGGCCCGCGCAGCTCGGCCCGGGCAGCGGTGCGCCGCGGCAGGAGGCAGGCCGGCCTCGCCGTTGTACTCGCGCAGCTCGGCTGCGATCCCAGCACAGATTTGACGTATGAGGTTTTCGCAGCAGATGAGCGTGGTGCCGGTGAACGCAGGGCGCCGATATTTTATGACGCTGCCGACCACAAGGCGACGGTATCGATTGCTGTCGAGAGCATGTCGGTGGGGCGTTGTCGGTGTCGGTGGTTAGCGTGGCCGGTGTGAAAAGGGTGGTGAAGGTGCGGATGTTGCCTGCCGCAGAGCAGGCGGCATACCTGCAAGCCACCCTGAACATGTGTAATGAGGCGGCGTCGTGGTTGTCGGCGGGGATGCACGCCGAGCGACTGCACCGCAAGCATGATGTGCAGAAGCGGTTCTACACCGAGCTCAAGGAGCGATTCGGGCTGTCGGCGCAGCCGGCGATCCGGGTGATCGGCAAGGTGGCCGACGCCTACACCACGCTGCGCGCCAATATCGAGGCCGGCAACTACGGTCCACCGGGCTCGGTGAAGCGGACGAAGGTGGCGGCGACGCCGATCGGGTTCCGCGCGGATGCGGCGCAGCCGTTTGACGCGCGGTGCCTGTCTTGGCAAATCCCCGAGGTAGTGGGTGGCCGGCAGGCGACAGTGTCGATCTGGACGACGGCCGCCCGGCTCAAAGGCGTGCGGGTGCTGGCCGCACCCGGCGATCTGGTGTTGCTGCGTAGCCGCTCGATCGGAGAAACCGACCTGATCTACCGCGACGGGAAATGGTTTCTGCATGCCAGCGTCGAAGCGCCCGAAGCCCCGTTGGCCCAGGCGATCAACGGGTTCGTGGGCGTGGATCTGGGTATCGTGAATATCGCCACTAGCAGTGACGGCGATCGCGCCGCCGGCGCGAGGTTGAATCGGTATCGCAAGCGTCAGCAGCGGTTGCGGGCGCGGTTGCAGGCCAAGAAAACCAGTTCTGCGCTGCGGCTGCTCAAGAAGCGGCGCCGCAAGGAGGCGCGGTTCGCCGCCGACGTCAACCATCAGATTTCCAGACGCATCGTGGCCGAGGCTCAACGCACCGGGCGCGGTATCGCCGCCGAACAACTGACGGGGATCCGGGCGCGGGTACGGCTTCGTAAGCCCCAACGGGCCGCGGTGCATTCGTGGGCGTTCGCCCAACTCGGCGGGTTTCTGGCCTACAAGGCCCAGGCCGCTGGGGTGGCTTTCGTCGAGGTCGACCTCGCCTACACGTCGCAGACGTGCAGCATGTGTGGCTGGGTGGACAAACATAATCGCCGCTCCCAGGCGGCCTTTGAGTGTGGCCGGTGTGGCTTCGTTGGGCACGCCGACCACAACGCAGCGATCAACATCGCCGACCGTGGTGTTGAGCGCTGGGGCGAAGTCATGCGCCCACACGCAGCGCCCACCCTAACCGCCAGTTAGGGCGGCAGCAGCAAGCCTAACGGCAGACTCGAACCGCAAGGAACAGGCCACAAGCCCGCCCCTTCTAGGTTGGGTTCATGACAGGATTTTCTGTAAGCACTTGGTTTCCACCCGTCGGGTCATCCGCCAGCCGTCGGGGGTGCGCAAGAACGCGTCGTCGTACCACAACCCGCAGAACATCACCTGGTCCTTCTCGCCACCGAGCACCATCGGGTTGAAGCAGATGGTCCGCGACGACGCGGTGTCCCCGTCGAGGTGCACCGAGAAATTGCCCAGCATGTGGAAGTACATCGGAAAATTCGGCAACACCTCGGCAAGCCAGGCCTTCACCTCCGGATAGCGGCCCTCGATGCCCCCGAGGGCCGTGTAATCGATGTAAGCGTCGGGCGTGAACACCGCGTCGAGGTCGTCGAATCGGCGCAGATCGATGGCCGTGGAGTAATCCACCAGCAGCTGCTGGATTTCCAACCGGTCAGAGATTTCGGCCTGGCTCAACATGGGTCGATTGAACACCGTTGTCACGACGACGGGCGGCCCGGGCCGTTAAACTCACCGGGCATGCGGGCATTCCTCGCCGCAGTCGCGGCTGTTCTGGCATTCATCGGTGGCGGAGCGACGGCGCGGGCCGACGCCGGCGTGCAGCCAGTCGGCTCAGTGCCAATCCCCGACGGCCCGGCGCAGACCTGGCTGGTCGCCGATCTCGATTCCGGTCAGGTGCTGGCCGCGCGGGACGAGAACGTCCAGCACCCACCCGCCAGCACGATCAAAGTGTTGTTGGCACTGGTGGCCCTGGACGAGCTGAGCCTGGACTCCACCGTGGTCGCCGACGAGGCCGATAGCCACGTCGAATGCAACTGTGTGGGAGTGAAGGCCGGCCGCAGCTATACGGCGCGCCAACTGCTCGACGGCCTGCTGCTGGTGTCGGGTAACGACGCCGCCAACACCCTGGCGCACATGCTGGGCGGCCCTGAGGCCGCCGTCGCCAAGATGGACGCTAAAGCCGCGTCGCTGGGCGCCGTCAATACCCACGCATCCACCCCGTCCGGCCTGGACGGGCCCGGGGGCTCGGGCTGGTCAACGGCGCACGACCTGGCCGTCATCTTCCGCACAGCAATGGCCAACCCGGTGTTCGCCCAGATCACCGGCGAGCCCTCGGCCGTGTTTCCCGGGTCCCCCGGGAACGACGGCGATCAGCCGATCGCCAACCAGGACGAGCTGCTGCAGCGCTACCCCGGCGCAATCGGCGGCAAGACCGGTTTCACCGACGCGGCGCGCAAGACATTCGTCGGCGCGGCTGCCCGCGGCGGCCGCCGCCTAGTCGTCGCCATGATGTACGGGCTGGTGCACGAGGGCGGGCCCACCTACTGGGATCAGGCCGGCAGCCTGCTCGACTGGGGTTTTGCCCTCAACCCGCAATCAGCTGTCGGCGTTTTGTAGGCCGCTGCCGACTCGCGCTGAGTTTTGCTAGTCTGCCTATGCCGTGTGCATTCCATTCAGCAGTTGCCCTATTTTGCAGTTGCCCAATATGAGCTTTCACGGCATCGTGTCGACATGAGTCGACGCTTTTATCGGTTGAGTCGACAGCCATTGACAACCCCGTCTGCGTCGCAGGCAACCGCGCAGATGCCCGCAAGGAGTGAAGATCGATGATGGCCGAGAATCAACCCGCTGCGTCCGGTTCGCCTCCACAGTCTGACAAAGACGCCTTCAATGCCGACGAGTCGTTGGTCGACGGGCTGGTCGTGGTATCAGTCAGCGGCAGCGTAGACATGCTCACGGCCCCGGGGTTGGCCGAGTCCCTCGATTCCGCGCTTGCCAAAAAGCCGAACGGCCTGATTGTCGACCTTTCCAAAGTCGATTTTCTTGGTTCAGCCGGGATCAGCGTCCTGATGAAAACCCGTGACACCCTTGGTGACTCGACCCCGTTCTGCGTGGTTGCGGACGGGCCGACCACGCACCGACCGCTCACCTTGCTGGGGATCAACGAGATGATGTGCCTGTGCCGCACGTTGGACGACGCCATCAGCAAACTCACTGACCGGTAAGACGCTCAGGCCGGTAGGCCAACCCCGCTCAGCAGCGACAACAACAGCTGAATCCGTCGCTCTTCGATGTCCGGTTGGCGTATCACCGCGCCGACCAACGCGGCTCCGTCGAAGGTGTTGGTCAACAGCGCCACCAGGACCGGGAAGGTTTCCGGTGGGAAGCTCTCGGCACCGGGTAATGCGCGCGCGGCGTCGCAGATCTTCGTCCCGTACTGCTCGAGGACGTTTTGCAAAGTGGCGTTGAGCTTTTCGTCGGTGCGCGCAGCAATCATCAGTTCGTACAGCACAGCGTTGGTGGAGCTGCCGGTGATGTCCCGCAGAATTGTCAACGCCGCTTCTAGTGCCGGCCGGTCGGAAGGTATTGCGGCGACTTGCTTGGTGAATGAGTCGAGTTGACGCCGCAGCACCTCATACGCCGTGGCAGCCATGAAGTCGCCCATCGTGTCGAAGTGGCGGAACAGGGCCCCGACCGATACCCCGGCGCGCTTGGTGATCACCGCAGCGGAGGCCCGGGCATATCCGACTTCGATCATCGTCGCGATGCTGGCCTCGAGAAGTCGCGCGACCGTCTCTTCCCGGCGCTGCTGCTGGGTCCTCGCCATCTCAGACCTGCGCACCCGAGCCGGCGGGCTGCAGTTGACCCGCAGCAGCTCGCAGATAACGACCCGACTTCACCGTCTTGCCATAGCCGTCACGGAATTGGCCGTTGCGGAACACGATTGCGCCGTTGACGCCGGTGGCCACCACGGCCGCGTCGTTGCGGTTGACCATGCGGCTCAGGCCGCCATAGAACGGAACCTTCTCCTCGTGGTAGGCGTCGACCGAGTCGTCCAAACCAACCGGATCGATCACCACGAAGTCGGCGCGGTCGCCCTCCCGCAGGGTGCCGGCGTCCAGGCCGAACCAGTCGGCAACTTCGCCAGTCAGGCGATGCACCGCGCGCTCGAGGGTGAGGAATGGCTTGCCGTCGCGTTGGGCGTCCAGCGTGCGCTTGAGCAGCCGCAGCGAGAAGTTGTAGAAGGCCATGTTGCGCAGATGTGCCCCGGCGTCGGAGAAGCCCATGTGGATGGTCGGCTCGGCGGCCAACTTGTTGAGTTGGTTGGGCCGGTGGTTGGCGACGACGGTCGTCCAACGGACGTTGCGCTCACCGTTTTCCACCAGGACGTCGAGGAACGCATCGAGCGGGTGTAGCCCTCGCTCGTCGGCGATCGCCCCGAAGCTCTTGCCGATCAACGTCTTGTCGGGGCATTCGACGATGACGGCATCGTGAAAGTCGCGGTGCCACAACGACGGTCCGAGTTTGATCCGGTCGAACTGACGGCGGAACCTGCGACGGTACTCCTTGTCGGCCAGTAACGTGTTGCGCTCCAACTGATCGCGCAGGTGCAACGCCGCGGTACCCGCGCCGAACTCTTCGAAGACCGGCAAGTCGATTCCGTCGGAGTACAGTTCGAACGGCACCGGCAGATGCTGGAAGCGCACCTGAGAGCGCAGAACGAAGTTGAGCAGCCGCGTGCCTAGCCCGAAGACGTGCACGGCCAACGGCATCGACTTCGCATCGGCAGACACCAAGAGACTCATCCGAACCCCCTTGCGCAGCCCAAACATTGGGCTGCTTTCGAGGAAGAACAACAGCCCTGACTCGGCTTTGGCCACGTTGGGGGCGCTCTGCAGGAT
>DASZKQ010000276.1:0-2367 GCA_035552835.1 Mycobacterium sp.
TGCTGGTGTCGGCGTTTTCGGCCGCGGCCGCCCTGGCTCAGGCGGTTGGCAACGCAACCAACTACGCGCACACTGCGCTGTTGTACGTCGAGCCCGACACCGCGACTTTGGTTGTGGTCAACACGGCCGATGGATCGGTCGCCTATGTCCGCCAACGGTTGCTGCCCGACGACGACGACGAGGCAGTGGCCGCGCTCGTCGAGATGGTCGACGGTGCTGATGAGATCGAGCCGCACCCGGAGGGACTCCTCGTTGTCGGCTCCGGTGTTGACATCCCGCTGGTCAAGCCGGCGCTGGAGGCGACGACGTCGCTTCCGGTGAGTGCGCCCGAGGAGCCGGAGATGGCGCTGGCCCGGGGCGCGGCACTGGCGTCGGTGACTGCGCCGCTATTCGCGCCGTCCACCGCTGCCCTGGCTCAGGCGGTCGGCAACGCAACCAACTACGCGCACACTGCGCTGTTGTACGTAGAGCCGGACACCGCGACTTCGGCTGTGGTCAACACGGCCGATGGATCGGTTGCCGATGTCCGCCAACGGTTCCTGCCCGACGACGACGACGAGGCAGTGGCCGCGCTCGTCGAGATGGTCAAGGGCGCTGATGGGATGGCACCGCACCCGGAGGGACTCGTCGTTGTCGGCTCCGGTGTTGACATCCCGCTGATCAAGCCCACGCTGGAGGCGGCGACGTCGCTTCCGGTAAGTGCGCTCGAGATGGCGCTGGCCCGGGGCGCGGCACCGGCATCGGCGAATGCGCCGCTATTCGCTTCGTCCATCACCGCCCTGGCCTATCCGCAGCACCCGGGCACCGCTGAGGTGAACCCTCACTTGCGTGGCGAGATTCATGGTGCCGCCGTCCTTGAAGCCCACAACCTCTGCAAGTCGTTTGGCCGCGAGCCAGCGGTGACGCCGGTCCTTAAAAATATCGATTTGCAAATATTCCCAGGCGATTTCGTGGCGTTAATCGGGCCTTCGGGCTCGGGAAAATCGACACTGCTGAGCATTCTCGGGTTGCTAGAGCCGCCGACGAGCGGCGACGTTCTGATAAACCAGAGGAGTGTGGCCCAACTGTCTCGTCAGGAGTTGGCTGGTGTCCGCGGCCGCAGAATTGGGTACGTATTCCAGTCGTTCAATCTGCTGGCCGGATTATCTGTTGCTGAGAATGTGATGCTTCCCGCCTTGCTAGCCGGTGAGTCTGGGTACGCGCAGCACCGCCGGGCAATGGAACTGTTGGATCAGTTCGGCCTAGCTGCATTCGCCAAGCGGGTCCCTGCGGAGCTCTCTGGTGGTGAGCAGCAGCGGGTGGCGATCGCACGAGCGTTGTTCATGGCCCCGGATGTGATACTCGCCGACGAACCCACCGGCAACCTAGACACCACGAACGGTCATAACGTCATCGATGCCCTCTACCATCTCAATTCGGTGGGTCAAACGATCGTCCTGGTAACCCATGATCTGTCGATCGCCAACGAAGCCCCTCGCCTCGTTTCCCTTCTCGACGGTCGCATCGAAACCGACACCGGCCCAATCCATCCGAGTCGCAACGTAACATGGCGCGCCGGTCACTAGTCGCGACGCTCAGCGTTCTGCGAATCATCAACCTCCGGGCTATCCGGCGGCATACAGTGCATGCGGTGCTAGCCGCCATTTCGCTCGGCGGCGGGGTGGCCATTGTTGTCGCCGTCATGATCGAAACCACCAGTGTTCGCACCGCTATTGACGATGTCGGTTACCGGATAGCCGGTCCTACGCCCTTGCGTATCGTTGGCGAGGCAACTCTAGGGGGCATCGGGCCGGCGGCTATCGATACCGCCCGCAAGGTACCGGGCGTGTCGGTGCTAGTGCCGGTCATCCGTGCAGCCACGCTGGCACGCGACGGCGACCGCGAAACTACCGTGCTGGCCTTAGGAATCGACTGTTCAGCACAATGGATCATCGATCCGAAGATCTGCCAACCCGGCCAACAAGAACCACAGATGTTGGCGACCTCGACCACACTCGGCAAAACATTGGGCAGTTCCGCAACACTGGCGACCGACGTCGGGCAGCTGTCGATGCCCAGGCTTCAGCAAGTACCACAGCTGGATACCGTCAACAACGGACGCGTTGTGCTGTTGCCGCTCAGCGCGGCTAAGGCACAGTTCGCTCGATCTGACCGGGTCGACACCGTCTACGTGAAAGTGGCCAATAACTCGAGAGCATCGGAAGTACAGGCGCGCCTGGTCAACGCATTAGGCGCATTAGGACCGGGATTCAGGGTCCTGACTCGCAATGACCCTGCAGCTGAATTCAACGTCAACACCGTGCTTTTCCCGATGCTCGCAATCTTCGCTCTGATCGCGGTCGGGGTAGGCGTCATCCTGATCGCGCA
>DASZKQ010000277.1:0-14946 GCA_035552835.1 Mycobacterium sp.
CATCCCGGTTATTCGCGCACCAACCTGCAAGGGCATTCCGGTCGCAAACTCGACAATGTGCTGATGGCGATCGGTAACCGGCTGGCCAGCGACGCCGACTTCGGCGCCCGGCAAACGCTGTATGCCGCCTCCCAGGATTTACCGGGCAACAGCTTCATCGGCCCGAGCTTCGGCATGGCCGGACGCAGCCGGCCGGTCGGGCGCAGCCCACTGGCCAAACGCGCCGCCACCGCCAACGCGCTGTGGGAGCTGTCCGAACGGCTCACGGAAACCAAATTTCCGCTCTGAGGTGCTGATGCGCTAACCTGACCGGGCGTCACGGCGAGGGTGGCTTGCGGTGAACTTGGCAGGCCACCGTTATCGACGGGGACCGATGCCGACCAATTCAGCGGTTATCGCGATTCTCGCCGTGCCAGGAAAACTGACACAGGAGCGACATCATGGCCAAATCTGCCAACCAGCTAACCGCCTCGGTACGCACCCAGACGGGCAAAGGCGCGTCCCGGCGGGCCCGCCGTGACGGCAGGATTCCCGCCGTTCTCTACGGTCACGGGGCTGACCCCCAGCACCTGGAGTTGCCCGGACACGACTTCGCCGCGGTGCTGCGCCACTCCGGCACCAACGCGGTGCTGACCCTCGACATCGACGGCAAAGAGCAGCTGGCCCTGACCAAGGCGCTGGCGATCCACCCGATCCGCCACACCATCCAGCACGCTGATCTGCTGGTGGTGCGTCGCGGCGAGAAGGTGGTGGTCGAGGTCGGCATCGACGTCCAGGGCGAGGCGGCATACGGCACCTTGGTCACCCAGGAGGCCAACACCGTCGAGATCGAGGCCGACGCGCTGTCGATTCCCCAGGTGTTGGTCGTGTCGGTCGAGGGCGCCGAGCCGGGCACCCAGTTCACCGCCGGGCAGATCACGCTGCCGCCGGGGGTCACCCTGGTGGACGACCCCGAACTGCTGGTCGTCAACGTGGTGAACGCGCCGACCGCCGAGGAGCTCGAGGCTGAAGGGGCGGGCGAGGTGGCCGAGGCCGAGGAGCCGGCCGAAGAGGCCGCCGAAGAGGCCGAGGCACCCGAGTCCGAGTCCGAGTCCGAGTCCGAATCCGAATCCGATTAATTCATGGCCGGCCCGATATTGGTGGTCGGCCTGGGCAACCCGGGGCCAAACTATGCCCAGACCCGGCACAATCTGGGGTTCATGGTCGTAGACCAGGTCGCCGCCCGGCTGGGTTCAGCGTTCAAGGCGCACAAGCGTTCTGGCGCGGAGATTGTCACCGGCCGGCTTGGTGGACGTTCGGTGGTGCTGGCCAAGCCGCGCTGCTATATGAACGAGTCCGGCCGCCAAGTGGGCCCACTGGCCAAGTTCTATTCGGTGCCCGCGGCTGACGTGGTGGTCATCCACGACGACCTGGACGTCGACTTCGGTCAGATCCGGCTGAAAATCGGCGGCGGCGAGGGGGGCCACAACGGGCTGCGCTCGGTTGCGGCCGCGTTGGGCACCAAAGACTTTCAGCGGGTGCGGATAGGGATCGGCCGACCGCCGGGGCGCAAGGATCCGGCGGCGTTCGTGCTGGAGAACTTCACGGCCGCCGAGCGCCCGGAGGTGCCTACAGTCTGCGAGCAGGCCGCCGACGCCACCGAGTTGCTCATCGAGCTGGGCCTGGAACCGGCCCAAAACCGGGTCCACGCCTGGTAACCGGCGTCGCCCTAGGTGACCAGGGTGACCGAGTTGGCCCGTCGCAGCTTGCCCGACGGCGTCTTCGGAATCGTCCCGGGACCCAGCACCACGACGTTGCGCGGCCGCACGTCGACCTCACTTACCACCTCGTGGGCGACCTGATGCTCGATGCGACGCACTTCGGCGGGATCCTGGTACGCGTTGGACTCGACTGCGACGGCGAAGGTCTCGCGGGCATGTCCGGCGTCAAGCCGCACGGCCACCGCGCAACCCGGGCGGACGCCCTCGACCCGGCATGCGGCCCGCTCGATGTCGGTCGGGTAGATGTTGCGGCCGGCCATGATGATGACGTCCTTGACCCGACCACACACCACGATGTGGCCGTTCTCCATCAGGTAGCCAAGGTCGCCGGTGTCATACCAGCCGTGCCCATCCTGCGCCGGGATGAACCCGCCCATCGTGGTGTAGCCCGGGGTGACCGGTTCACCGCGCAACTCGATCACGCCGACACCGCGCGTCGGTAACACCGCGCCGTTCTCATCGACGATGCGGGCCTCGATGCCCTGCAGCAGCGGGCCGAGCGAAGCCAGCCGGCGGGTATTGCCCTTGGTGGCGGGCACGGCACGGCGCAGTGCGGCCAGCAGATCGGCATCCACCTCGTCGACCATCAGTCCGTCGCCGAGTTCGGAGAACGACACCGCCAGCGTGGTTTCGGCCATCCCGTAGGCGGGCATGACCGCCTCGGGTCGCAACCCGAAGGGTTTTCCGGCGTCGATCAGATCCTCGACGTCGGCGGGGTCCACCGGCTCGGCACCGGAGAGCGCGAAGCGCAGCGTGGACAGGTCGAACTGACCGGGGGTGGCTTGGTTGCGCAGCCGTTTGGCGAACAGCGCGTAGGCGAAGTTGGGAGCGGCCGTCATGGTGCCGCCGTACTTGTCGATCAGCTTGGCCCACAACAGCGTGTCGCGGAGGAAGTCCATCGGAGTGACCTTGACCAGCTCGACACCGAAGTACATCGGCACGGTCAAGAAGCCGACCATGCCCATGTCGTGGAAGCACGGCAGCCAGCTGAGCATCACGTCGTTGCCGCTGGGATCCATCTTGGCGCCGATGAACATCGCCTCCGCGTTGGAGTAGATGTTGCGGTGCGTGATGTGCACGGCCTTCGGAGAACCGGTGGACCCGGACGTCAGCTGCATCAACGCCAAGTCGTCCTCATCGGTGTCGATGGGGTCGATCGGGTCGGAGGCCAGCAGTTGCTCGACAGTCAGCACCTTTAGGCCGCGTCCCTCGAGCACCGGCACGGCCGCCATGAACGGGTCGGAGACAATCACCGCCTTCGCCTCGATCATGCCGACGACGATGGTGGTGTCCTTTGCCCACAACTCGAGGTCGGTGCGGGGTGTGGGCTGGTGCAGCATGGTCAGGCTGGCGCCGCGCATCCACAGCCCCTGAGCCGTCGGCGCGATTTCCACCGGCGTTCCAGCTAGGACACCGACGGCGTCACCATGGCCGATGCCGACCGCCGCCAGGCCGCCGGCCACCCGGCGGGCACGCTCGTACACCTCCAGCCAGGTGTGCCGAACCGGCTGGTGCGGTTCGCCGGTCACCATGCCCTTTACGCTCTCGTGAGCGTTGCGGAACATGTTCTCGGTAAACCTGCTCACGGTAGCCTCCTCGGTTCCGGCGCCATCGCCCAGCATCTAATGCTGCCCCTGCTCAACCACACTTTCGAGCAGCCGCACGCCCACAATTGGGCAGCAATTTCGTCTCGAAACGGTGATGAACCGGTAACCTCACGCAACGTTGCGGTTGCGGCGAGGACACGGCTGGTGGCGGGGTTCATACAACGCCCGCCGGCATGATCGGCGGGCGGAAGAACCAGGCGCATTTCTTGACCGGTATTCGTCACCGCTGAACATCTTAAACTCCTCTTAAGTAACTGCCAAACTCGCGGGCGCAATCGGGGGCTATGTCACACGCCAGTGACGGGTGCCGGCACCACCCGCGCGCCGTGCACCGGCCCGCTGGCGACGCGCACAGTGCGACAGACACCGGCCCCGGAGAGCTCGGTGCCGACGTCCACCGCTGAGGGTGCCGACCGGCACAGGAACGTACATGTCGGTCCGGAACCCGACACGATTCCGGCCAGCGCGCCCGCCTCGACGCCAGCACGCAAGACGCGGCGCAACGCCGGATCCTTGCTCAGCGCGGCCGCCTGCAGTTCGTTGCCCAACAGCGGCGCCAGCTGCTCCGGGTCGCCGGCGGCCAGCGCCGCCAGAACCGGGCCGGGTTCGTCGAGCCTGGGCGGCGTCCCGACTTCCCTGAGCCGGTCCAGCTCGGTGAACACCGCCGGCGTGGACAGCCCGCCCTCGGCGAACGCCAGCACCCAATGGAAGGTGTTCCGGGCCAGCACCGTAGCCAGCTCCTCGCCGCGACCGGTGCCCAGCGCGGTGCCCCCGTGCAGTGCGAAAGGCACATCGCTGCCCAGCTTCGCGGCCAGCATGTGCAGATCGCGGCGCGGCACCCCAAGTTCCCACAGCGAGTTGATTGCGACCAGCACGGCCGCCGCGTCTGCGCTGCCGCCACCCATGCCGCCGGCGACCGGGATGGATTTGTCGATTGCGACCGAGACGTCGGGCGCGCGGCCGACGTGATCAGCCATCAGTTCGGCGGCCCGCCACGCCAGATTGCCCTCGTCGAGGGGTAACTGACCGGCGCCCTCGCCGCTGATCTCCAGCGACAGCACGTCGGCGTTGCGGACCGTGATCTCGTCGAGCAGGGAAACCGCGTGGAACACCGTCGTCAGGTCGTGATAACCGCTCTCGCGCCGATCGCCGACGGCCAGATAGAGGTTGATTTTGCCGGGCGCCCGAACGGTAACCGACCCAGTGGGCACCCACTGAGCAGCGGTGTTCGGGTCCGTCGGCATCGCACGCGACTTTATCGCCCGCGACCGGCAAACCCCTACCCCGCGGGGCAGTTAGTTCGCCGGGGCGTGCCGTTGCTGCGGGCCCGCGACGTTGTCGCCGCCGGCTTCGGACGAGCGCTGGTACAGCCGCACGAATTCGTCGATGGTCAGCGTCTCGCCCCGCCGCGCCGGGTCGATACTGGCGGCCAGCAACCGACTCGCCGATTCGTTGCCCGAACCTGCCCACTCGACGAACGCATTGCGAGATGTCTTGCGCCGTTGGGCGAATGCGATATCGACGAGTTTGAACACGTCTCGGCGGAAGGCGGCGTCGGTCGGCCAGGGCGGGTTTGCGTGCCGGTCGATACGCACCAGCCCGGAGTAGACCCGCGGAATAGGCCAGAAGACGGTTGGCGACACCGTGCCGTGACGGCGGACCTGCCCGTAGAAGCGGAGCTTGACGCTGGGCACGCCGTACTCCTTGCCGCCCGGTTCGGCCGCGAGTCGTTCGGCGACTTCGGCCTGCACCATCACCATCAGGGTGCGCAGCGACGGGAATTCTCCCAACAGATGCAGCAGCGCCGGAACGGCGACGTTGTAGGGCAGGTTCGCCACCACCGCTGTCGGCTCAGCAGCGAGGTCGGCGGGCCCGATGGACAACACGTCGCGGTTGAGCACGGTCAGCCGGTGAATTTCGCTGTGTGAATGCTCGGCAACGGTCTTCGGCAGCCTACCGGCCAGCACCGGGTCGATCTCGACGGCACTGACCGTGGCCCCGCGGTCCAGCAGCGCCAAGGTGAGCGATCCCAGACCGGGGCCGACCTCCAGGACGTGATCGTGCCGGTTGACCCCGGAGCACGACACCACCCGGCGGACCGTGTTCGCGTCGTGGACGAAGTTCTGCCCCAACGATTTGCGGGGCCGGAATTCGAGTTCTTTGGCCAGCCTTCGGATCTCGGTGCGCCCGAGCAACCGGATGGTCAGCGCGCACCCGCTCTTCCGCTGCACGCCGGCCACGCGCCCCAACCCTGGCGAGCCCGCGTCACCTCGGCGACGGTGATCTGCTCTTCCCTGGTCGCCATGTCGGCGCGGGGGGCAAACCGCAACCCACCGTTGCGCTCCCAGGTCTTCTGGTCGAATTGCACGCCGCCGTAGTAGCCGTTTCCGGTGTTGATCGCCCAGTTTCCGCCGGCCTCGCAGCGCGAGATGGCGTCCCAGATTTCTCCGCTGCCGACGGGTGGAACATCGGTGCCCGGTTTGGCACCGACCCGCACCACCGCCTCGCGGGCGGGGGTGATCACGTGACTGGCGACCGGCAGCCGGCCGGTTTCGGCGCCGTTGACCTTGGACACCGCGAACGTCACATCCTGGGTGCCGGGGGTGCCCGGGTCTTGGACGACCTCGCGGTCCATGTTCATCTCGGGGTCCTCGATCCGGCGCCGCGGCGGGACTAGCGGGACCCGCTCGGTGATCTTCTCGATGCGGTTACGAGTCACCTGGATGTGCATGCCGTCGATCACCGGTGCGGCCGCGCCGGGAGTGACCTGGTCACTTTGCAACAGCGGCGCGCCGATGTCGGCCAGGATGTCGCCGACTCGGGCGGCGGCCAAGTGCACGTTGCGCACCGCACCGCCGTCGTTGAGTTCGACTGTCTTGGCGCTGACCACCGGCAGGGCCATGCCGGCCAGCGGGACACGGCTGCCTCGTGAGGCCGCGGACGGAGCCGTGTCGGTCATCGCCAGCTGGGCCAGCGCCTCGTCGACCGTCGACGCCGTCGTCCAGACCTGCTTGGCATGCTGGCCATCCAGCGAGATCTGCAGCGGTCGGCTGCGTCGCAACACAATGTTGTCGGCGTTGCGGACTCGCTCGCCGGCGGCGGGATAGAGGTCGTCGCGCTCGCTGACGTTGAACCCGTTCTCCTTGATGATGTCGATCACCCGCGACTTCATCGTGGTCACGGTCATAGCGGTTCCATCGACGCTTAGCGTCACCGTCTTGTAGTCGGCGACCGCGTAGCCACCGGCGAATGCCAAGACCAGCAAGAGACCCGCGACCAGGAGCCGCAGAGCCGGTGAGGGAGCCTGATGGAGTTTCGTAAGTACGTTCAACGCGCGTGTATCCCCGACCTCAACAACCACTTCAGTAACAGTCCGTCAACAAAGCTCAACAAAGCAAAAGGCCCACCGGGGGCCTCACCGTTCGATCACAAGACGGTAACGAACCGGCCTAGATAGGGCAACTCCGGTCAATCGCCTTAACGGACTATTAACTCGTTGCGGCTAGTCCATAGGCCCGGCGGGCATTGCCGGTGGTGACCTCGGCCAGTTCGACGGCGGGCCGAGCGATGAGCTCGGCCAGCGCCCGCACAGTGTAAGGCAGGCAGTATGGCTCGTTGGGCGCCCCCCGGTGCGGATGGGGCGTCAAGAACGGTGCGTCGGTCTCCACCAGGAGCTGCGCTGCGGGGATCAGCGGGACGGCTTCCCGCAGCTCACGGGCGTTACGGAAACTCACCGTCCCGGACAGGCTGACCAGCCAGCCGGCGTCGACACAAGCGCGCGCCAAAGCGGCGCCTGAGGAGAAGCAGTGAAAGATCACCGTGCTCGGCGCGCCCTCGGCACGCAGCACGTCGAGCACCTCGGCATCGGCGCCGCGGTTGTGAATCATCAGCGGTTTACCGGTCCGCTTGGCGAGGTCGATATGCCACGCGAAGGCCTCCCGCTGCACCGCCGGCTCCGCGCAGCCCTCCAGCCGGCCGGGCCAGTACAGATCCATCCCGGTCTCGCCGATCGCCACCACGCGCGGGTGGACAGCTAATCGCTCGATCTCGGCTCGGGCCGCATCGGTGAGCGCGGCTGCGCGGGTCGGATGCAGCGCCGCCGCGGCGTAGACCCGCGGATCCCACTCGGCGGCCCGGGTCACCCAGCGCGCCGAGGCCAGGTCGTCGGCGATGGTGACCACCGCGACCACGCCGACCGCCGCGGCGCGGTCGACGATGGCGCGCACGTCGTCACCGTCCCGCGCGCCGCACGCGTCGAGGTGAGTGTGCGCGTCGATCAGCGGGCTCAACGGCTCGGGAGCCGGCGGCGGCTGACGTTTGGAACCCACGCGCACACAATAGGGTGAGTCTCGATGAGGCCCTCCTACTACGTCACCACGGCGATCACCTACCCGAATGGCGAGCCGCACGTCGGGCATGCGTATGAATACATCGCCACCGATGCCATCGCGCGGTTCAAGCGGCTGGACGGCTTTGACGTTCGGTTTTTGACCGGAACCGATGAGCACGGCCTCAAGATGGTCGAGACGGCCGCAGCAGAGGGCATTCCCACCGCGCAGCTGGCGCAGCGCAATTCCGATGTGTTCCAGCGCCTGCAGGAGAAGTTGAACATCTCCTTCGACCGATTCATCCGCACCACCGACGCCGACCACCACGAGGCCTCCAAGGAGATCTGGCGACGAATGTCGGCTGCCGGCGACATCTACCTGGATACCTACTCCGGCTGGTACTCAGTGCGCGACGAGCGGTTCTTTGTCGAATCCGAGACCGAGCTTGTCGACGGGACCCGGATCGCCGTCGAAACCGGTACCCCGGTGACCTGGACCGAGGAACAGACCTACTTCTTCCGGCTCTCGGCCTATGCCGACAAGCTGCTGGCCCACTACGAGGCCAACCCGGACTTCATCGCGCCCGAAGTACGCCGCAACGAGGTGGTCAGCTTCGTCTCCGGTGGGCTGCGCGATCTGTCCATCTCGCGCACCTCGTTCGACTGGGGCGTGAAGGTGCCCGAGCATCCGGATCACGTCATGTACGTCTGGGTCGACGCGCTGACCAACTATCTGACCGGTGTCGGCTACCCCGACACCGAATCCGAGTTGTTTCGCCGCTACTGGCCCGCCGACCTGCACATGATCGGCAAGGACATCATCCGGTTCCACGCGGTGTACTGGCCGGCGTTTTTGATGTCAGCCGGAATCGAGCTGCCCCGAAGGGTTTTCGCGCACGGCTTTCTGCTCAACCGCGGTGAGAAGATGAGCAAGTCGGTAGGCAACATCGTCGACCCGGCGACTCTGGTCGACAGTTTCGGCCTCGATCAGGTCCGCTACTTCCTGTTGCGGGAGGTCCCTTTCGGCCAGGACGGCAGTTACAGCGAAGAGGCGATCATCACCCGGATTAACACGGACTTGGCCAACGAATTGGGCAACCTGGCCCAACGATCATTGTCGATGGTGGCCAAGAACCTCGACGGGATCGTCCCGACGCCCGGCGATTTCACCAGTGACGACACCGAACTGCTGGCCACCGCTGATGGCCTGCTCGAGCAGGTGCGCGCCGAATTCGAATTTCAGGCAATGCATTTGGCGCTGGAAGCGATTTGGCGGATGCTCGGCGCCGCGAATAGATATTTCTCGGCGCAGCAGCCGTGGGTGCTGCGCAAGAGCGACTCGCAAGCAGACCAGGCCCGCTTCGCCACCGCGCTCTACACCACGTGCGAGGTGGTGCGGATTGCGGCGTTGTTGATCCAACCGGTGATGCCCGAGTCAGCGGGCACGCTGTTGGACTTGCTCGGTCAGCCGCAAGACCAGCGGACGTTTGCCGCCGTCGCTACCCGCCTGACACCCGGGACGGCGCTGCCCTCGCCCAGCGGCGTGTTCCCGCGCTACCAAGTCGACTGAGTTCACACGCCAGCCAGGCGAACATGGACGGTCACGCGCCCCTTGTCGTCTCGGTGAGCTACGGCATGTCCGCAGCGCTCGACTCCGTCCAGCGTCAGCGAAATTGGAGCGCCATCGCCGAGAAAGTTGCGCCACCACGTCTTGGCGTCAGGCAAGTTTGCGTCGATATCGATGTTCTGGTCACCGCGGCGGCGGTATGCCACCGGGATACTGAACGTCCGTCCCGAACGTCGCCCCGTGTAGGTGATCAGCGTGACGCTGCGCCGCAGTCTCGCCCCGAGACGGGGGGAGGTCGCTATCGCCGCCACCGGCGCGTTGAGAAGCGGGGCCGCGTGCATGATTAGTCCCAGGTAATTCCTTGGCTTGGACATTATTTCGATACCCTTTCGGTTAGTTCAGACCAGCAACGTCACGCACAATGCCGCAACCGCCAGACCCTGTAGCGTGGCCCTGATTGTGATTACTTTGTCCCAATTACGTTGCAGTGCACGGGCATCCGTCGGCGGCGCGGGATGATCCGCCGCGGAGGTGAGCTGGTGGTTAATCGGCTTGCTGACTCGTAGGTAGAGCGCCAGCCAAACCAGCAGCAGGCCAACCGCGACACCGGCTGCGCCGGCTTGCGTCCAGCGGCCGGACGCCGCGGCGAATACCACACTGATCGCCGCGGCCACCATGCCGAGCACCCCGGGCACCGGCATCCGCCGGTCGCCGTAGCGATGGATGTTGCCCATCACGGTGAGCAGGGCTGAGTCGTCGACATGGGCCAGCGCGGGCCGTTGCACCATCGCACAGAACACGTCAGTGCCGTAGACCACAGCGGTCCCAACACCGCGATCAACGCGAACCAGCCGGCAAGTTGTGTCATGGCGCACTCCTTTTCTCCAGTAAGTGTTAGCAACGCTAACCCCTCGTGAGGATTTTGGCAATAGCGTCGCTAGTTTCTATATCGGCGCTAACATGACGCCATGGCCATCGAGGACCGTCGGACCCGGGAGCGGGCCGCGCGCCGCCAGCTCATCACCACCACGGCACGCAAGCTTGCCGAACAGGAGGGTTGGGACGCCGTCACCACCCGCCGGCTTTCCACCGAGATCGAGTACAGCCAGCCGGTGTTGTACAAGCACTTCACGAGCATGGAGGCAGTCGTCGCCTCCGTCGCCGTGCAAGGATTCGGCGAGCTCGCCGACGCGCTGTCTTCGGCGCGCAGCGGCGCTACCGATGCCCGGGACGCCCTAACGCGAGTCGCCCACGCGTTCATCCGGTTTGCCCACGACAATCCCACCTTGTTTGACGCGATGTTCACCCGCGCCACGACACTGCACTTCGCCGCCCCGGACACCCCGGCCGAGTTGAACGCGGGCTTCGCCGAGCTGCGCGCGGCGGTCGGCATGGTCGCAGGCACTCGGGATGCCGACACGCTCACCGAGGTGCTGTGGGCGGCGCTGCACGGGTTGGTCACCCTCGACCGCGGCGAACGGTTACGTCCGGAATATCAAGCCGCGCGGGTGGATCTGCTGCTCTCCGAGTTTTCGCAGCCGACGTGAGCCTGGTCACAGCTGCCAAAACGCTGTCACATCTGCGAGCTGGGCGGTGTCTCAAGGGCAGAACACCCGTAAGAACAGGAGACAGCAATGACCGACCAGCGCACTCACATCGTCGTGATCGGCGGCGGATACGCCGGGACGCTGGCCGCTAACCACCTGCGGCTGCGCGCGGACGTCGACATCACCTTGGTGAATCCACGTCCGATCTTCGTCGAGCGAATCCGATTGCATCAGTTGGCTGCCCGCAGCGGCACCGCCGCCGTCGACTACGGCAGCCTGCTCGGCGAGGGCATCCGGTTGGTCGTCGACAATGCCGAGCGGATCAACAGCGCCGACCGCCAGATCGAGTTGGCTTCTTCCTTCGTGTTGGACTATGACTACCTGATCTACGCGGTCGGCAGCACCGGGGTGGTGCCGGCGGCGGTGCCCGGCGCAGTCGAATTCGCCTATCCCGTCGCTGAATTCGAGCATGCCGAAAGACTGCGCGCAGCACTGGACGAGCTGCATCCCGATGCACCCGTCGTGGTGATCGGCGCCGGTTTGACCGGCATCGAAACGGCATCCGAGTTGGCCGGGCAGCGCCGGGTGACCTTGGTCTGCGGCGGCGTGCTTGGGCCGTCGCTGAGCCGGCCGGGCCGGCGCTCGGTGGCGAAGTGGCTGCGCCGCCTCGGTGTCGACGTGCTCGAGACCGCCGTGGTCAGCGAGGTCCGCCCGGACGCGGTGGTGCTCTCCGACGGCGCGCGCCTGCCCAGCGCACTGACGGTGTGGACGGCGGGCTTCGGCGTGCCGGAGCTGGCCGCCCGCAGCGGGCTGAGCACCGACCCGCTGGGCCGGTTGCTCACCGATGAAACACTGACCAGCGTGGACGACCCACGCATCGTGGCGGCCGGAGACGCGGCGGCGCCGTCCGGCCAGCCGTTGCGGATGAGCTGTCAAGCGGCCGGGCCGCTGGGAGTGCAGGCCGCCAATACCGTGCTGAGTCGCATCGCCGGCACTGAACCGGCGGCGCTGAGCCAGGCGTTCGTCGGACAGTGCATCAGCCTGGGCCGCACGTATGGCACCCTGCAACTCGCCCGCACCGACGACACCCCGGTCAACGCCGTCCTCGGTGGCCGGATCACAGCGTCGATCAAAGAGGCAATCTGCAAGGCGACGGTGTGGTCGATTCGCCGCGAGGCAGCCAAACCCGGGTCGTACTTCTGGCTGAAGGGCGGCAAGCGGCCCGAGCAGCCGGCGAACGACCCGGTCGCGGTGCCGTGACCACCTCCGACGAACATGCCGAACGGTTTATGCTGCTGCGGCCGTTGCTGTTCACCATCGCATACGAAATCCTCGGCTCGGCAACCGAATCCGACGACGTGCTACAGGACAGCTATCTGCGCTGGGCGCAGGTAGATCTGTCAACGGTGCACGACACCAAGTCCTACCTGGCCCAGCTGGTCACGCGTCAGGCGCTCAATGCGCTGCGCGCCGGCGCTCGGCGTCGGGAAGACTACGTCGGCCCGTGGCTGCCCGAGCCGCTGCTGCTCGAGGAGCAGGACCCGTCGGCCGATGTCGTACTGGCCGAATCGGTTTCGATGGCAATGCTGGTGCTGCTGGAGACCTTGGGCCCCGACGAACGTGCGGTGTTCGTGCTGCGAGAGGTGTTCGGCTTCGATTACGACGAAATCGCCTCCGCAGTAGGCAAATCCGTGGCGGCGGTGCGGCAAGTCGCCCATCGGGCCCGCGAACACGTGCACGCCCGGCGCAGGCGCTTCACCCCGGTGGACCCAGAGCAAAACGCGCGCATCACTGCACAATTCATGGCCGCGGCGTCAGACGGCGACGTAGAAACCGTTATGGCAATGCTGGCACCCGACGTGGTGTGGACCGCCGACAGCGGCGGTAAAGCCAGCGCGGCGCGCCGACCGGTGGTCGGAGCCGAAAAAGTCGCTCGCGCGGTCGTCGGGCTGGTGGGCCGGGCCGCCCAAATTCCCGATGTTCGCGTGGAAATGGCGATGTGCAACTCCGCGCCGGCCGTCCTGCTCTACCGCGCCGACCTTCTGGAGGGCGTGTTCACCATCGAGATCATCGACGGCGAAATCACCAACTTCTACGCGACGCGCAATCCCGACAAGCTGACGAGGCTGACAACCCCACACGAGATCAGCCGGGGCTGAACTGCCAAGCTGGTGGGGTGAGAACCGACCGGCTCGGCGATCTTGGCGGCGCACCCGAGGTGCTGCGCGCTATCGGCGACGCCACCAACCGGCTGGATCTGCCGCCGCCGGCTGCGCTGACCGGTGACTGGTTCGATGCGCTGGCGGTGATCGCGCCGAGTGTGTCGGTGCGACCCGTCGATGTCGCCGAAGCGTTCGCCGTGCGACCGGGTGCGGACAGCACAGCGGTCGGCGGTGGCTGGATCGGCTATCTGTCTTACCCCGATCCCGGCGCCGACGGACGGCCAGCGCGAATACCCCAAGCCGCAGGCGGCTGGACGGACTGCGTATTGCGCTGCGACCGCGACCGGCAGTGGTGGTACGAGAGCCTGTCCGGTGACCCAATGCCGGCTTGGCTGGCTCACGTGTTGGCGGCGCCCACGCCGCTTTCGGTGCCGGCGCGGCCGTACCGCATCGACTGGGACGCGGCCGACCGTCGGGCGCATCGCAGCGGGGTGCTGGCCTGTCTGGAGGCCATCCGCGCCGGCGAGGTCTACCAGGCCTGCGTGTGCACCCAGTTCGCCGGCACGATCGCCGGCGAACCGCTGGACTTCTTCGTCGACGCTGTTGCGCGCACCGGGCCGGCGCGGGCCGCGTTTGTCGCTGGACGCTGGGGGGCGGTGGCCTCGCTGTCGCCGGAGCTGTTTTTGCGCCGTCGTGGCGAGGTCGTCACGTCGAGCCCGATCAAGGGCACGCTGCCGCTGGACGCTCCGCCGTCGGCGCTGAGGGCCTCGGTCAAGGATGTCGCCGAGAACATCATGATCGTCGACCTGGTCCGCAACGACCTGGGTCGCGTCGCCGTGACCGGATCGGTCACCGTGCCGGAGCTGCTGGTGGTGCGGCCCGCGCCGGGTGTGTGGCACCTGGTGTCGTCGGTGTCGGCGCTGATGCCCGTCGAGCTGCCGACGTCGGCGTTGCTCGACGCCGCATTCCCGCCGGCTTCAGTTACTGGCACTCCCAAACTCCGTGCCCGACAACTGATTTCACAGTGGGAGCCGTTCAGACGTGGAGTGTATTGCGGCACAGTCGGTTTGGCGTCGCCGGTAGCTGGATGCGAGCTCAACGTCGCGATCCGCACCGTGGAATTCGACACGGCCGGCAATGCGGTGCTGGGGTCCGGCGGCGGAATCACCGCCGACTCCGACGCCGACGCCGAATGGGACGAATGCCTGCACAAGGCGGCGTCGATCCTCGGGGCCGGCGCCGCCTCAGCGGCGCGATCGCAGCACCGCGTCGTAGAGCTCACGCCGTGACAGTGCTCCAGGCGTAGCGGCAATCACCTGCGCGCAGGCGTCTTTGACGCCCATCCCCGCATCGACTAGAGCGCTGACCTCAACCACCAGCGCCGGCAGGTCAGCGCCCGGGACGGCACCGGCCAGCACGACGGTGATCTCGCCCAGCACGCCGTCGGCGGCCCAGGTCGCCAGTTCGGCCAGCGATCCGCGGACCACTTCCTCGTGCACCTTGGTCAGCTCTCGGCACACCGCCGCCCGGCGATCCCCGCCGAGCTGTTCGACCGCGTCACGCAGACATGCGGGTAGCCGGCGCGGCGATTCGAAGAACACCAGCGTGCGTTGCTCCTTGGCCAGGTATGCCAGCCAAGCACTTCGCGCCGAATGCTTCCGCGGAGCGAACCCCTCGAAGCAGAACTTGTCCGACGGCAGTCCCGATACCGCCAGCGCAGTGGTCACCGCCGACGGCCCGGGCAGACACCGCACCGGCAGACCGGCGTCCAGGCACGCCCGCACCAGCCGGTGGCCTGGGTCGTTGATCAGCGGCATCCCGGCGTCGCTGACCACCAGCACCGTGGCGCCCGCGCTGATCGCGTCGACCAGCTCAGGCACCCGGGACGCTTCGACGTGATCGAAGAAGCTGACGATATTGCCGCCGATCCGGACGTCGAGCGCCTTGGCCAGCGTCCGCACCCGGCGAGTGTCCTC
>DASZKQ010000278.1:0-6502 GCA_035552835.1 Mycobacterium sp.
ATGTCCCAGCCGCTGCCACTTCCCGAAGCCACACCGGTATCGAAGCCGTTCTGGCAGGCGCTGGCCGAGCACCGGATCCTGGTGCAGTATTCGCCTTCGCTGGGCCGGTTTGTGTTCTATCCGCGCACGCTGGCTCCGGGCACGCTGGCCGACGACCTCGAATGGCGTGAAATCGACGGCGCGGGTTGCGTTTACACCTTCACCGTGGCGCAACGACCGACCGGCCCACCGTGGGCGGATGCGGTGCCCCAGATCCTCGCGGTAGTCCAGTGGGACGCGGGCCCCCGGTTCAGCACCGAGCTGGTGGACGTCGATCCCGCTGACGTGCGGATCGGTATGCGGGTGAGCCCGGTGTTCTGCGACGTCCCCGATACCGGGGTCACCCTGTTGCGGTATCGACCCGAGCCGACCCATGTTTGAGACCGTCCAGCAGTTGCTGCGGGCACGCATGCACGACGACACCCCGGCCGTCGCGTGCGGCGAGAAGACCTGGACCTGGCGCGAGCACCTCGCCGAAGCGGCAGCCGAGGCTTCGGTGCTGACCGAGCTGGCCGACACGACTCGTCCGCTGCACGTCGGCGCCTTACTCGGCAACTCACCGGCCATGCTGCGGTCGATGGCCGCAGCCGGGTTGGGCGGTTACGTGTTGTGCGGCATCAATACCATCCGGCGCGGCGCCGGGCTGCTGGCCGACATCTGGCGCGCTGACTGCCAATTGCTGCTCGTTGATCCCGATCATCTGCCGTTACTCTCTCGCCTCGAGCTGGCGGGAGTCACGGTGCTCGACGTGACGTCGCGCCGTTACCTCGATGCGGTCAAGGCCGCGCCGCCGCTCGTGCCGCACCGCGAGGTCGGGCCGGCCGACACCCTGATGATGATTTTCACGTCGGGAACCAGCGGCGACCCGAAGGCGGTCCGGTTCGCCCACGTGGCGGCGATCCTTTGCGCCGCAAGCCTGATCGCCCAGTTTGAGATCGCTGCCGCCGACGTGTGCTACTTGTCCATGCCGTTGTTTCACTCCAACGGCGTGGCCGCGGGCGGGGCGGTGGCCATCGGAAGCGGCGCAACGATGGTTCCGGCCCGGTTCTCGCCGTCGCGGTTTCTGCCTGACATCCGCCGTTACAACGTCACCTACATGAACTACGTCGGCAAGCCGCTGGCTTTGGTTCTGGCCACCCCGGAGCACCCGGACGATGCCGACAACACGCTGCGGGTGGCGTTCGGCAACGAGGCGACCGATCGCGATATCGCAGAGTTCGCTCGACGATTCGGCTGCCGGGTCGTCGACAGCTTCGGATCCAGTGAGTTTGCGGTGATCGTCACTCGCGAAGACGGTACTCCGGTCGGGTCCATCGGCAGGGGATACCCGGGCGTTGCGGTATATCACTCGGAATCCGTAACCAAATGCGCACCAGCAGTTTTCGACGAGAACGGTGCCTTGGTCAACTTCGACGAGGCGGTCGGGGAGCTGGTGAACACCCAGGGCGGCGGCGCGTTCTCCGGGTACTACAACGACCCGAGGGCCACCAACGAACGGATGCGCCACGGCATGTACTGGTCCGGCGATCTGGCCTACCGCGACGCCGACGGCTGGATCTACCTGGCCGGTCGCACCGCGGATTGGCTGCGGGTGGATGGCGAGAACCTGGCGGCCGCACCGATCGAGCGAATCCTGCAGCGGCTGGCCCCGATCAACCAAGTGGCCGTTTATGGGGTGCCCGACGAACAGGTCGGTGATCAGGTGATGGCCGCCATCGTTCTCGATGATGGCCATTCGCTGACGCCGGCAGAATTTGAGAAGTTCCTCGCCGCTCAACCTGACTTGTCAGCTAATGCTTGGCCCCGCTTCGTACGGATCAACGACGAGCTGCCTAAAACAGCGACCAACAAAATCCTGAAGCGCGAGCTCATTCAGGCGGGTGTGACCGCCGCCGGCGGCGTCTTGTGGCAGGGCGCGGGTCGCGGCACGACCTACATCGCGGGGGAGTAGGGCGCGAGCTCAGCGGGTCGCGGCGATGTATTCCGAATGCATGATCTTGTCGAGTTGCAGGTCGACTTCGGATGGGGTGCGGCCATATTCGGCCTGCAATTCGGGGTTGGTGCGAACGGGTTCAACCGTCCAGCCGTGGTCGGCGAGCCAGTCAGCGGGCTTGGTCTTATGCGCGTCGTCGTAGGTCAGCGCGGAGAAATTCACGTCGCCGGACCGGTTGAGGCCCGGATAGGTCGCTTCCAGAGCGTCGAGCCGGTCCTGGGCCAGGCACGAGCCCAGCGCACCTATCGCGAGCCGGCTGCCCGGTGCGGAGAGGTCACTGATACGAGTGAACAGCGTGTCCTGCGCGTCGCTGGTCAAGTAGGGCAAAATCCCCTCCACCGACCAGGCAGTGGGGCGTTGCGGGTCGAAACCCGCTGCGCGCAGCGGTATTGACCAGTCGTCGCGCAGATCCGCGGCGACCGCTTGGCGATGCGCGGCGGGCACGGCTGCATGCTCGGCGAGCACGCGCCCTTTGAACTCCAGAACTTTCGGCTGATCGACTTCGAATACTGTTGTGCCACTTGGCCAGTTCAGCCGGTACGTGCGAGAGTCCAAGCCGGCCGCGACGATGACTGCTTGACGGATACCGCGGTCGGCGGAAGAGAAGAATTCGTCGAAGAATCTTGTCTGCACCCCGTACAGCCGGGGGAAGGCCGTCGCCCCTTCAGACGTTCCCGGGTCGGCAAGCAGACCGGTCAGATACGGGTCCGCCGAAGCGGTGATGAAATGCTTCGCGTAGTCATCTCGCACCAGCGGCTGCGCACTCAGTGCGTGTAGGGCACGCCATCCGGCCACCAGCAACGCGGTATAGCCGACGCTACTGACGATGTCCCACTCGTCGTCGTCGGAGCGGATCCAGTTGTCCGGTGTGGTCATTGACCCTCCACCTGATGGAACACATATGACCCGACGGTGATCACCCGGTCCTCGGCGCCCTCGTCGCGCATGACGGTGCGCACCGCGACCGTCCCGCGCGCGCCGGCCAGCGGCTCGGCTTCGATCCGGAACGGGCCGGTCTTGCCGCGCGCGACGAACATCACGTGCGACGACGCGCCCTGTAGCCGGTCGGTGCCTACGACCTCCGCGGCTCGCTGCAGCGCGGCGGTCTCCAGGACGACGAATTGGGGTCCGATGTGTAGTGCGGCGTCCGGTGACGCTACCTCGGCAGCCAATTCTGGTAGCGCCCAGTGCCCGTCGGGGCGGGGGTGTCCGCCGAACACCTGCCAGAGCGGCGGCAAGTCGGGGGAGTCGATCACCTCGATGGGTTCGACGGCCATCCGGCCGAGCCCTTCGGGCGGCGTGCCGATGCTGATGCCCTGACCCTCGGTCAGCGCAAGCACCCGGGCCGGTTGATCGGCGTCGACGATGCGTGAGCGGCTGAAGCCCATCTGGCGACCGCGTTTCACCTGTTCGGTCGTCACTTCGAAACGGCGCACGTCTCGGCCCGGGTCGAGTACCTGGCACGAGTGGATGACCGGATTCGGCACCGCCTCCAGATCCGACATACCGCCGCCTTCCGGGGAGGCGATGCCGAGCACGGCCAGCAGGATGCCGCCGGTCGTGTTGCGCATGTCGTGGCGCAGCGTGACGGTGTCGTCTGCCGGGCCTAAGTCCATCGACGCATAACTGCGACCGATGTAGCGGTAACTCAGCAGCCCGCCCCAGCGCCGGCGAAGCTCGGCGGCGTAGGCGTCCGGCTCACTGGCCAGCTCACGAATGTCTCGCGGCATCATGGCCCCTCTCGCAGGTGAAGGTAAGCCTGGATCGTCGTCTCGTCAGCAGTGGTGTGAGTGCGCACCAGGTCTGCCACCGCGTTGACCACGTACAGCCCGCGCCCCCGGTCGCTATCGCTGCCGTACGGTCGCCGACCAGCGAGCGGATCGTCGAGGCATCCGTCGTCGCGCGCTTCGCAGATCACATGGCCATCTTGCCGCCACAGCGCAAGCCGGCACGTCCCGCCCACGTGTGTCAGGCTCGCAGTTGTCAGTTCACTGGCGATCAATTGCAGGTCTGCGGTCTGCTCCGGGCACAGGCCGAACCACTGCGCGTAGGAGCCGGCGAAAGCCCGTGCGCCAGCGAGGTCGCCGAGTTTCCGCGCCGTGTACCTGACTGCGGTCGGATCGCTCAACAGCGGTCGGTTATAGCGGGCCAGCATCGCTTCAGGGGCGTATGCCGCGTTGTCGTGGTCGAGAATTCCGTTCTGCCACAGCACCGGATGGATGCGACGGGCGTCGGCGATGACCTCGGGATCAAGCTGGGAGACGTCATACGGGCAGACCACCGTGACGTCCCGGCCGGTGAATGCGCGGTTGAGCAGCGCCTCGTGTTCCACGCAGGCGGGGTATTCGACTTCAGATCGACTCGGCCACATATGTTCGCTGACCATGCGCACCGGTTCAGCTCGATGCTTGTCGACCAGCCTGCTCAGCACCTCGCCCAGAATCCGACTGGGGTTGCTACCCGCCTCGCTCATGTCGGTCATGACCATGTTGGCGGCCAACCCGCCCAACCCCTCGGCCAGTACCGCCAGATTGCGCGCTGGAACCGCGACCAGCACCGCTTGGTCTGCCTGCACGGCGTCAGAGACAAACGCCAGCAGGTGATCGAGGTAATCCTGCTGGGTGCCGTAGAGGAAAGCACGATGCACAAAGGATCCGTTAGAGGCTTCGTGACCACTCTGCGCGTACGTCACGTCAGCCGCTCCACGAACACCGGGGGTGCGGCGCTACCCAACGCCGCCTCCAAAGCACGCTAGCGCTCGGCCGCCGCAGATGCGGCAATAACCCGCCAATCACAGCTCCAGCAGTACGGTCACCGGGCCGTCATTGACCAATTCGACCCGCATGTGGGCGCCGAACGTGCCGGTTTCCACGTCGGCGCCCAGCTGCCGCAACTCCTGCACAAACGTCGCTACCAGCGGCTCGGCGACGGCCCCCGGCGCCGCGGCATTCCATGACGGTCGTCGCCCCTTGGCGGTGTCGGCGTACAACGTGAACTGGCTGACCACCATGATCGGCGCATTGAGGTCGGCTGCAGACCGATCGTCGTCGAGAATCCTTAGCTGCCAGAGCTTTTCAGCGAGCCGCTGGGCTTTGCCGACATCGTCGTCATGGGTGACCCCGACGAACACCAGCAGCCCCTGGCTGTCGGGTTGGATTGATCCCACGACGTGCTGCTCGTCCGACACCGTCGCCGATGAGACCCGTTGCACCAGAACCCGCATGGGCCCGATGCTGCCATGCGCCGCGCGTAGGGTCGTGTTGTGTCCGTACTGGTCGCATTCTCTGTCACGCCGCTGGGTGTGGGCGAAAGCGTCGGTGAGATCGTCGCCGAAGCAGTGCGGGTGGTCCGCGCTTCCGGGTTGCCGAACCAGACCGATGCGATGTTTACCGTCATTGAAGGCGATAGCTGGGACGAGGTGATGGCGGTCGTGCAGCGCGCCGTCGAGGCCGTCAAAGCCCGCTCACCCCGGGTCAGCGTGGTGATCAAGGCGGACTGGCGCTCTGGCGTCATTGACGCGATGAGCCGCAAAACCGAATCAGTCGAGCGTTTTTTGGGCAGTCCGGAGGCTTAGCCGCCGATCGCTGCGCGAAATGCTTCTTCGGCGGCGTCGCCGTGCACCGCGAACACCACGCGCTCAAGCGAACGCGGATGGTGCTGGCGTACCGCGTCGACCATCAGCCGGGCCGCCTCGTCCAACGGGAAGCCGCCAACTCCGGTACCGAAAGCCACTAAAGCCAATGAGCGGCAACCTAATTCGTCGCCCACGCGCAGCGTCGAGCGGGTGGCCCGGGCAATGATGTCAGCTGACGTCGGCCCGCCAAGCTCCATCGTGGCGGCGTGGATCACATAGCGGGCCGGCATCTCGCCGGCGGTGGTCTCGACCGCTTCGCCGAGGCCGATCGGCGCCTTCTCGTTCGATTCGCGCTGCACGGCCGGGCCACCGGCCCGGGAGATGGCCGCGGCCACCCCGCCGCCATGCCGAAGCTCGGTGTTGGCCGCGTTCGTAATCGCATCCACCTCGAGCTTGGTCACGTCAGCCGCAAGTACCTCCAACTCGATCATCGATCCATCCTCCTCCACGCCTAGTGTCATAGCGGTGAATGCACGCGCGGGCGTTGTCGTCACCGGGACTGAGGTGTTGACCGGTCGGGTAGCCGATCGCAATGGTCCATGGATCGCCGACCGGTTACTCGAGTTGGGCGTCGAACTCGCCCACATCACCATCTGCGGTGACCGCGAAGCAGACATCGAGGCGCAGCTGCGCTTCCTAGCAGCCGAGGGCGTCGACCTGATTGTGACCAGCGGCGGATTGGGGCCGACCGCCGACGATATGACCGTTGCGACCGTGGCGCGGTTCTGCGAACGCGAACTGGTGCTAGACCCCGAGCTGGAGGCCAAGATCGCGGCGATCTTGAAGAAGTTGATGGCTCGCATCGACGGCGGCGATTTCGAGGCGGTCCGCGCCGC
>DASZKQ010000279.1:0-2865 GCA_035552835.1 Mycobacterium sp.
GACCAGTGGAACTGCGGCTGCGCGACTGGCATGAGGTCTACGAAGACTTCCCGCACGAGACGTTGCAGCACCAGGCCACTCGGTGCATGGACTGTGGGATTCCGTTCTGCCACAACGGTTGTCCGCTGGGTAACCTGATACCGGAATGGAATGACTTGACCCGCACCGGTCGTTGGCGCGACGCGATCGAACGCCTGCACGCGACCAACAACTTCCCGGACTTCACCGGTCGACTCTGCCCGGCGCCGTGCGAATCAGCGTGTGTGCTCGGGATCAACCAGGATCCAGTAACGATCAAGCAGATTGAGCTGGAGATTATCGACAACGCGTTCGACGAAGGCTGGGTGGTCCCGCTTCCACCGGACGAGCACACCGGCAAGAAAGTGGCGGTAGTGGGCTCCGGCCCGGCCGGTCTGGCCGCCGCGCAGCAACTGACGCGGGCCGGACACCAGGTGACGGTATTCGAGCGCGCCGACCGCATCGGCGGGTTGCTGCGCTATGGCATTCCCGAATTCAAGATGGAAAAGCGCCACGTGGAACGCCGGTTGGACCAGATGCGGGCCGAAGGCACCGAACTCCGTGCCGGTGTCAACGTCGGTGTCGACATCACCGCCGAGCAGTTGCGAGCCGAGTTCGATGCGGTGGTACTGGCCGGCGGCGCGACCGCCTCGCGCGACCTGCCCATCAGCGGGCGGGAGCTCGACGGGATCCACCAGGCGATGGAGTACCTGCCCTGGTCTAATCGGGTGCAGGAGGGCGACGATGTGCTTGGTCCCGACGGTGAGCCTCCGATCACCGCAAAGGGCAAGAAGGTCATCATCATCGGCGGCGGTGACACCGGTGCCGACTGCCTGGGCACCGTGCACCGGCAGGGTGCAGCCAGCGTGCACCAGTTCGAGATCATGCCGCGCCCGCCGCAGACCCGCGCCCCGTCCACGCCGTGGCCGACCTACGAGCTGATGTTCCGGGTCTCCGCGGCGCACGAAGAAGGCGGCGAGCGGATGTTCTCGGTCAACACCGAGGAATTCGTCGGCCGAGACGGTCATGTCACCGCGCTGAAAGTGCACGAGGTGACGATGGAGGACGGCAAGTTCGTCAAGACCGAGGACACCGACTTTGAAATCGAAGCCGATCTGGTGTTGTTGGCGATGGGTTTTGTCGGGCCGGAGCAGCCGGGCCTGCTGACCGATCTAGGGGTTGAGTTCACCGATCGCGGTAATGTCGCGCGCGGCAACAACTTCGAGACCTCGGTGCCGGGTGTCTTCGTCGCTGGTGACATGGGTCGAGGACAGTCGTTGATCGTCTGGGCAATCGCCGAGGGTCGTGCGGCCGCGGCGGGCGTCGACCGATTCCTGCTGGGGCAGACCGCTCTGCCAGCGCCGATCACGCCCACGGACGCTCCACAGCGGTAGTCACTATCGTCACACCAGCAACATTTGATAAAGTGCTCGGCGCGTCTTACACTGTTTGCCAGCTGTAGGGTGTCTAATTGTTCGATATGGGGCGCCGCGGGGGCGTGGTGCTCGGCCAGTTGATCGACCGCAGGAGTGAGCACCGTGCATATTCAACCGATGACCCGCACGCGGGTCGGGAGAATCGCCTGGTCATGGTTCCGACATCCGGTTAAGAGTCGGGAATTTCCCGCCAGGCTTGAGCGCCTGGTGACTGCTGAGGAGCTATTGCGCTTCGGCGTATAAGCATTAACTCCGGCGGTCTATTGACCAAAGTGGGCGTTTGCTCAAGGTAATCAATTTGTTATCTGAGGTTCTCGATACCGAGACCCAGGAATTGATAGCGGGGCTAGGTGGCCAGCCCCGAATCCCGGATCGCCTCGGCGAGCGGCTCCAATACGGCCGGGTCGTGCGGCGGCGCGATGTACACGATGCCCAGATCCAGGCCTTCGGTGGCCAGGCCGGCCGCGTCCTCGACGACCTTGGTGTAGTTGCGGTCTGGTTCCAACCGAAGGTGGGCTGACCGCGTGATCTCCTTCGGATCACGGCCAATGTCGGCGCAGTGGCCGTAGAGCACGTCGCGCTTGTGGGCGAACTGCTCGGGTGTGCCGCCGGCAAAGTTCCAGTGCTGCGCGTAGCGAGCGGTGATGCGCAGCGTGCGCTTCTCGCCGCTGCCGCCGATGCAGATCGGCGGATGCGGGCGCTGCGGCCCCTTAGGCTCATTGCGGGCGTCTTTGAGCTGGTAGTACTTGCCGTCGAAGTTGGTGGTCGGCTGGCTGAGCAGGCTGGTCAGCACCTCGCAGGCCTCTTCGAACCGGTCGAAGCGTTCCTTGATACTGCCCAGCTCGATGCCGTAGGCGCCGGATTCCTCCTCATTCCATCCGGCGCCGATGCCCAGCTCCAGTCGGCCGTTGGAGATGACGTCAAGGGCGGCAGCCATATTGGCAAGCACGGCCGGATGGCGGTAGTGGATGCCGGTGACCAAAGTGCCCAGCCGCAGCCGCTTGGTGGCCTGCGCCAGGGCGGTTAGCGTCGTCCAGCCCTCCAAGCACGGGCCATTGGAGTTTCCGAAGATGGGGTAGAAGTGGTCGAAGGTCCACCCGGACTCGAAGACGTCGATGCCGTCGGCTTCCGTCCAGACGGCGAGCATCTGTTCCCAAGTGGTGTCTTGCGGTGAGGTTTTGAACGCGAATCGCATGACACCGACACTAGTCCGTCAGCAGAAACCGGCACCTAACTAGCCTCAGCCGGGCAATGAACTGGCATTTGGGCGCCGACACCAGAATCACCTTGCTGGCAGCCGGACTGATCTTTTTGCTGGCGCTGTTCCTCGGCGTCTGGAAGTACCGGCAGATCACAGTCGCCCCGGACCACCGCGCACATCCGTACGTCGACATCGCGCACCGCGCAGCCC
>DASZKQ010000280.1:0-12000 GCA_035552835.1 Mycobacterium sp.
GTCGACGACGGGCTGGCGACCGGTGCCAGCATGCTGGCCGCGGTAGAGGCACTTCGCGAGTCCCAACCGGCGCAGATCGTCATCGCCGTGCCGGCGGCTCCCGAATCGACATGGCGCGAGTTCGCCGGACTCGTCGACGACGTCGTGTGCGCAACCACGCCGCACCCGTTCCTGGCGGTCGGCGAGTCGTATTGGGACTTCAGCCAAGTCAGCGACGAGGAGGTCTGCGAGCTGCTCGCCATTCCAACGACAACGGGCACGCCAACGATGGCGGTCGAAAGCCCCGCCGATGCTGTGCGCCGGATCGCTGTCGACGCTCCCGACGGCGTTCCGCCACCCGCCGTGCTGGAAAAGGTGATCGGAGACGCCCGGGTCGTCCTGATCGGCGAGAGCTCTGACGGCACCCACGAGTTCTACCAGGCGCGCGCCGAGATCACGAGGTGGCTGATCCAAAGCAAGGGATTTCGTGGTGTGGCGGCCGAAGCCGACTGGCCCGACGCCTACCAGGTCAACCGTTTCGTGCGTGGTATCGGTGACGACGCTACCGCCGAGGAAGGGCTACGCGGATTCGAGCGCTTTCCGACCTGGATGTGGCGCAACACCGTGGTGCGCGACTTCACCGACTGGCTGCGTGACCGCAATCAACAAGTCGACCGTCGGCGGCAGGCTGGCTTCTACGGCCTGGACCTCTATAGCATGCACAGGTCGATGCAGGAGGTCATCGGCTATCTCGACACGGTAGACCCGGCAGCCGCGGCAAGTGCTCGTCACCGCTACTCATGCTTCGACCACGCGTCGGCGGACGACGACGGGCAAGCCTACCGGTTTGCGGCGGCGTTCGGTGCCGGGCCGTCGTGCTAGCAGCAGGCTGTCGACCAGCTGGTCGACATTCAGCGGAATTCGCTGGAGTACGCGCGCCGCGACGGGCTGCTCGCCGAGGACGAGGCCTTCTACGGCGAACGCGATGCAAAGGCCGTTCGCGACGCCGAAGTCTACCACCGGGCGATGTTCAGCGGACGGGTCAACTCCCGGAACCTTCGCGACCATCACATGGCAGACACGCTGGACGCCTTACTGACGCATCTTGATCACCAGGGCGATGGCGAACCCGCCCGAATCGTGGTGTGGGCGCACAACTCCCACGTCGGTGATGCCCGGGCGACTGAGGTCTACGCGGACGGTCAAATCAGCCTGGGCCAGCTCGCCCGGGACCTCTACGGCGATAAGACACGGCTGATTGGGTTCAGCACCTACACCGGTACGGTGACCGCGGCCAGCGACGGGACTTCCACCCGCTAGTCCAGTCCAACTTGCAGGACGCAACATTGCGACCGGTGTAAACAATGTGATGGTGACATAGCCGGGTGCTCGCTGCGGGGGCGGATGAGAGGCCCACGACGTTCGCTAAGACTCCCCTAAGCTCGATTGGCGCCCGGAGGAACCGCTGTCGATTCGGTGAAGCGTTGACGCTGCCTGACGCCGTAGGCCGCCGCCCTGACGACGCGGTCGTCTTCGAGTCCAGACCCCAGCGCCCCGCCGACGGTGGAGATCGACCCCAGCAGCCACGCCAACGTCAGGTAGTCGGCAATGCCGACCGGATGGCCGACGGTACTGGCGAACAGTTGGGGCGAAAGGATGACAACTGCGGCGCCCAGCAGCAGGACGAACAGGGCCACATGCAGCACCGTGACGCCGATCGTTAGCGTCACTAAAGTCGCGGTGTTGTACAGCATCGATCGGCCGCGCGCGATGACCGACTTCGGCTGTTCCCAGAGCTTGTGATCCAGGATCAGCCAGGCCACCATCGCCATGATCGACAGGATCGTCGCGGCGCCCATGCGCCAGGGGCCCATCGTGTCGGAGAATAACCAAACCTCCCTGGTGGCCAGCCCGAGCGCGCCGCTGGCGAACGCACCCACCAGGACCCGTGATAGCCCCGTTACCAGGCGCCAAGGGCGATTTGCGCGCACCATGCCCGCTAGCAGGCGCAGTCGTCGCAGCCCCCTGGGGGCAAAGTAGCGGATCCCCCCGTCGGTTCGCGCATATGGCAGCCGCCCGGCGCGCCCCGTCGCCAAGCCGGGCACCCCGATCATTTCGCCAATCACCAATGCCACCACTTCGCGCACCTGGCGCGGCACAAACGTGGCGCCGAGCCCCGGAACGGATATGAGCGCGAACCGCTGCTTGCTGCTGATGTCGGCGATGACGGGCAGGGTATCGTCGCGACGGGGCAGATCTGTGAGATAGATGACGATGTCGGCGTCCTGACGTGAGGGATCGACCGATTCGATGACCTGTGGGAATGGGGCCTGTTCGTCCGGCAGGTACGGCTCAACGCGCACCGAGATGTTGCACCGCAAGGGCGGATCCACCCGATCCGCTAGTTCATTTGGCAGCGAGTCGGCAATTCGTTCGGCGAGCTCGGCCGCAAAACCCGGATCGGCGATCAGCAGCACGGTTGGGCAACCAACCGAAACGGCCAGCTTTGGCTGCGGGGGACCCTTCGCAAACACGCCGCTGCATACTACGCGCGTTACGACGGGTCGAACCGGGCGACGGGCAGTCGGCTGCCGTTGCCACAACCGAAATTCCGGGCCGACCGAATAGCTTGATGCGGCGTCGACCGCGGCCCAGCAACAGCGGCGTCACGTCGAGCAGCAGGACTACCGACGCGTCGTGATCCCATCGCAAGATAACGTGTGCTACCATGTGCTACATGGAGCGGATTGGGGTCCGCGAACTTCGGCAGAACGCCAGCCGATACCTCGACCGCGTTGCCGCCGGTGAGGTCATCGAAGTGACCCAACGAGGCCAGCTGATCGCCCGCATCATTCCGGCCACGACCGATCCGTGGACGGCCTTAATAGCCAGCGGCGAAGTTACACCCGCACGTTCATCGCGCACCGCCGCACTGGCTCTCGAGGGCGGCGATTATGGCGTGGATCTTTCCGCGGAACTGCACAACCTCCGCGAAGACGAACGGTGATTTACCTCGACACCTCCGCGCTGGTGAAACTCATTGCAAATGAGACCGAGTCAGCAGCACTCCGCACCTACCTCGGCGCGCGCACCGAGCAGAACTGGTTCACCGCGGCGCTGACGCGCACAGAACTAATCAGGGCGGCATCGCGCACCGCTAGTCGCGGCGCTGTCGAACACGTCCGGAGCCTCCTAGCGAGCCTGGACCTGGTGGCATTGACCGACCGACTGCTAGATGTCGCCGCGACACTCGCACCGGCCAGCCTGCGCACGCTCGACGCAATACACCTCGCCGCGGCGATGACCGCAGGACCACGCCTAGACGCCATCGTCACCTATGACGACCGCATGGCCACCGCCGCCAGCGACGCCGGCTTGACCCTGGCCCAACCAACCCAGTGAGTGGATTAATAGACCGCCGAGTCGCTTATTCAGAGTCGCTGGATCCCGGACAGGCTCGGTCATCGTGCTGGCCACCGTTTTTCACCCCGCGGGTCTTCACCGCAAACGCCGACACCGCCGCACCGACCGCCACCATGATGTGAGTGTTCAGGACACTAGATCAGGGTCTTCGGTCGGCTATCTGGATCGCGGCGGACGCCCGATCGTCCGAATCGGAGGCTTTCCTTGGCTTCCTGGCGAACCCGATTCCGCCGTTTCGAGAACCCGGTACGACGGGTTGGACATATAGACGAGTCCGTTGCGGGATCGGCGAGCCTTCCCCGTGACCTGCAGCAGCTGCCCAGGGCGGATGTCCGCACCTGCGGGTAGCGAGAACTTCACGCGCAGCTCGCCGCTCCTATCTCCGATCACAGCGGTCCGCGTAGTCTTGCCCGCCTTGCGAATCTGGCTGACTTCCTCGACGCGTCCTTCGACGGTGCCGAGGTGCCCAGCGATCAATCCGGCCACCGGAATCACCGCCGGCGACGGTCGGGGGTGTTCGTAGCTGTCCAGCAGTTGCTGCTCATCCCGGGTGATCTGTTCCTGAAGTTTTTCCAGTAATCGGGCCATACGTTCCTCGAACAGGCCGGGAAACGCCTGCCGGATACGGGATTGCACGTCGTACGGCACGATTGTGGCGGCCGCGTCGGGGATCCGGCTGATCGCCCACGCGATTTTGTCGGCGGTCCGCTCATGCAACAGTCGTCCCAGCAGCGGGGCGTAGCCGCGCCGTGGCAACAGCACGGTGACGCTGGTATCGGGGTACTCGCTACGGGTTGCGGAGACCAGGTCTTGAGCCGCCCGGAGCAGCCGCCGATCCGGACAGTCGATGATTCGCAGCGGGGTCTCCAGTTCGTAGTAGTCCCACCGTTTCCGCAACTGCTGGGCGTCCCCCGCGTCGATCATGATGTGCACGGCGGTCAGCTCGTCGGCCCGTAAGCCCCGCCCATAGCGCAGCGCCTCGAGTACCGCCAGATCGACGGCATTCACGAACGCCAAGATCCGATATCTTGCGTAGTTCACCAGATCGGGTCGATCCGTCCGGAACTGCTCCAATATCGCCGCCTCGGCGCGGTATTCCCGATTCAACCGAATCAGCACCCCCACCAGAACTGGGAACACCACAACCACCAGCCAAGCTCCCTCGGTGAACTTCGCGACCGCGAAGATTCCGACGACAACGGTCGAGGTCACGGCGGCGAACAGATTGACAGCGAGCTTGTGCCGCCAGCCGGGACCCCGGTGCGTGAGGTGGTGCTTGGTCATGCCGTACCCGGCCATCGCGAACCCGGTGAATACTCCGATCGCGTAGAAGGGCACCAGCGCGTTGACCGTGCCGCCGGTGGCGATGAGCAGTGCCAACGCCAGCACCGTAAGCGTCATGATGCCGTTGGAGAACACCAGGCGGTGACCGCGTTTGGTCAACCAGCGCGGCAGAAATCGGTCTTCGGCGACGAAGTTAGCCAGCGCCGGAAACCCGTTGAAGCTGGTGTTGGCGCCGGTGTAAAGAATTGCTGCCGTGGCGATCTGAGTGAGCGCGTAAAGGACATGGCCGGCAAGCCCGTAGCCGAAGACCGCGCGTGCCACCTCGGAAAGCACGGAAGGATAGCCGGCCGCATAGGGAGCGGAATGGGTGACGTAGGCCAAATAGCTCACCCCGCCGACCAGGAAACCGAGTATGCACGCCATAGCGGTGAGAACGCGGCGTGCATTGAGCCCCTGCGGTTTCCGGAAAACACTGACCGTGTTGGAAATCGCCTCGACGCCGGTAAGCGATGAACCACCATTGGCAAAGGCCCGCAGCAATACCAGGATCGATGCACCCATCATCAGCCCGCTGTCCTGATGGATCTCCACGACTCCGCTTATGTGCTGCGGATCGTAGGTCGGCAGGCCTGAGATGACTTCCCGCGTGACCCCGATCAGGATCATCAGGGTCATCACGGTTATGAAGAGATAGGTGGGCACCGCAAACGAGCGCCCGGCCTCGCGCAGCCCACGCAGGTTGGCATAACACATCACCAGCACGACGCCAAAGGTGATCTCCAGGCTGTATGGTCCCAAGGGGCGAATGGCCGAGACCACCGCGACTGTGCCAGCTGCCGATTGCACCGCCACCGTCACCACGTAGTCGATCAGCAACGCCGCCGCAGCAACCTGCGCGACCCGTGGGCCGAAATTGTCCCGCGCGACCACATAGGATCCTCCTGCCCTGGTGTAGGCCATCACCACCTGCCGGTAGGACGCGGTCACCACGACCAGGATCAACAGGATGACGCCGGTAATCGGCAACAGAAGCATGAAGGCGGCCAGCCCCGCATAAGGCAGCAGCTCGATCAGGATCTCCTCGGTGCCGTAAGCGCTCGACGAGATCGCGTCGGGAGACAGCACTCCCAGGGCAACCGGATTGGACAACCGCTCATTCTTCAGCTGATCAGTGATCATCGGCTTGCCCAAAAGGAGGTACTTGACCGCGTGCCCGATCGATTCGGGCAGCACCGCGCCGCGAGTGTCGGTCATCTCAGCTGGTACCCCCAGCCGTCCGTGCCGGACGCATCCGCCGACATCCGATGTGTTCGATGCCCACGGCGACCGAATGCCAACCGGCTGACGCGACAACCGCTGGCGGAGGATGGCTTGGACGACTTCTGTGAGATAGTCGGCGCCTCTGATGCGGCAGTGCATTCCGGCGAGTGAGCGATGCTCTTCTGCTCGACTGAGCAAGAAATTCGCACTCTTTCTCAAAGTCAGCCTGCGCCGTCATATGTCCTCACACATCGATCAGTTGGCGGTGTCCCTCAAGTAGCGTGTACGACCGCGCGGGCCCACACCTGAGCCCCCCGTTACAGGGAAGTTGAGTTCGAATCGACCCATGGAGACGAATGGTTCCGCTAATACGGTTCCGCCACGACGGGGAATAAACAATCACCGTCTTCGGGGATGCCGCTAACGGAACGACAGCCCCCGGACTCTTCGTCCCAGCAGGCCAGTTCCTGGCTCCGCGATGAGACCTGGCAGAGCTTAAGCTCGGTCGCCAGCCTTCAGGTCACCGAGAGGACTACGGCGCTTCTTCACGCACGGTTTGGCCTCGGCGAGTGAAATCACGGGTGCGGAATGGTCTCGGCGGTACGAGGCGCCGGTCCGCCTCGATGAAGCAGGGTTAGATCGAAAGCATCATTGGGAAGGACAACGACGGAAAGGACTCGGAAACCTGCGCAACGGTCCGCTGGGCGGGCCGAGAGGTGGCGCCCATTTCGTGAATCGAGGAACTCTATTCGGAGATTGATCGGCTTGTGCAATCAGTGATTGCTGGCCCGACAGGTGATGGTGCCTGGGTGCCTTCGGCCGACGTGACTGAGACCAACAACGGTTATGGGAGGCCAGGAACTCGGCGAAGTTGATCAGGCTGTCGGCGCGCAACTCGACGGTGTTCGGCCGCAGGTCGTCGCCACGGTAGCCAGGTAGCGCAGCGCGACCTCGCCGATGTTCGGCTGCGGGATGGCAGCGCCTCTGCCGATACGAAAAGCACTGCACACCATCGACATTCACAACACAGAAACCATCGACCACGCACGCCTGCTGCCAAAATCAGCCTCAAAACTCAAGACAACTGTCAAAGACCTAGCGACCAAGGTCCGCTAGGAACGCCCTGAACAATGAGGTTCGTGGGACCGTGCTGTGGGGCTTGGCCGGTAAGCCCGTCGACGACGAGACGTTGGAGGCGGTCGCCAAGCTGCGCGAGGCGCTGCGCGGCGAACTGGGCGAGCAGGCTGTGCGCGCATTGGACCAACCGCGAGATCGACGCGCTGCACGCCAGAGTCGTTGCGCTGCTCGATAATCCGCTGATGCCGACGCCGGACCCACGCCGGCCATCCCGTGGCCGGCCTTCTAGCCTTATGTGTCGCTGAGCGTCGCGAAAATCTCGAACAGTTCGCTTAGTTCGGCCTCGGCGAGCGCCGCTCCGATGGGGCCAGCATGAACTCCGACAAGGCAGATCGAGATATCGGATTCCCCGGCTTGCGTCGCCGCCGATACCAGGGCATCGATTCCCTCGGCGTCGATGCGGATCACCCCGGACAGATCGAGCGCCAATAGTTCCGGCGATCGGTTCAGTTCAGTGGCCACGACTCGGCGCATCGTCGCGGTTGCTCCGCAGACCAGCTCACCGCTCACATGTACGACGCTCTTGTCCGTCCGGGATCGCTTCACGCCGACGGTGACGGAGCAGGTTTGTGTTTGCCTTCCTGCCGATTGATTGTTCAATTCACCCGCCCGGCGCGCATCTTTGCGGCGTCAGTGGAATCCATTCACCGGCAGTGGGATTAGCCACTGAGGCTCGATACTTGCATGGAGGTAATAGTGGGAAAGGCGGCCTCGGCGCCACACCGGCCCGGCGGATCGAAAAGCACCGTTGCGGGTAGGCACGCCGGAACAGCATATGGGCGCCGCATGCGCTGCTCCGCGACGGCCTCCGAAGTGCGTTCCCCTAGCCCTATCGACCTGTTAGGCCGAACTGGCCTGGCGAGATTGCACCTGTGGGTCCGTTTCGGTCTGACCGACAAACTGCCAGCCTTTGGGTCCCTGGAAGTCAGTCTGGATCTATGGACCGGAGGTAACGCGTGACCCATCCGTCGGGTATTCCGGTGTTCGAACGGTTCTTCCGCTCGGTCGCAAGCATCAAGATCGACAAGAACGACGTACGTCGCTTCCGGAAGTTCGTCGACGAGCAGATCGATGACATTGCCATCGCCGGGCGCAACTCGGCCAAGTGGAACGGCCGTGATGTGATCGTGGCGCAGGACCTCCCGATCACCAAGGGCATTCAGGAACGAATGCGCGAGTTCGACAAGCTCGACGAGGCCGAGGAGATCCGCGAGCTGCTCCGCCAGGTGCTGCGACAACCACCTGTGGACGTTACGTTCGCCGAGGACACCGAGCGGCTGTTGCCCGAGCTGTTCGGCGGGTTGAGCATCGCGCTGGCCCGTTCGTTTCGCGTGGTGGACCTGACGGTGTCCAACCCGTCGACTGAGCACTGGAACCGGGTGTTCACGCTATTTCGGCTGGTGTTCTGATGCCGACGGTCCCCACTTGTCGTGACTGACCCCGGCGAGTGAAATCGCGGGCCTGAAATCGTCCCGACAGTGCGAGGCGCCCGGCCGTTTCGACGGGGCAGTCTTTGACAACAACCGCTGATGAATGAGAAGAGGAGCTGACATGACTCTGTCCGTGAAAGGTTCTGCTGGTCAGGCGCTGTGGCACCCGTTTCGCGAGTTCGAGAATCTCTATGCGGAGATGGATCGGCTGGCGCAGTCGGTATTCGGTGGCCTCACCGGTGATGGTGCCTGGTTGCCGGCGGCCGACGTCGTCGAGACCGACAGCGCTTATGTGATCGAAGTCGAGCTTCCGGGTGTGCGACGCGAGGACGTCGACGTCGAGCTGAACGGCGACGAGTTGGTGGTAACCGGCGAGGTCAAGGAGCGCAAGCGCGAGGGTCTGTTCCGCCGCCGGACCCGACGAGTCGGTGAGTTCGAGTTTCGCGTCACGCTGCCGGGCTACCGTCGGGACGGCGACATCGAGGCGTCGATGGCGCATGGCGTGCTGACCGTTCATGTACCGAAAGCGGAAAGCACCAAGTCAAGCAAGATCGCGGTGCGTGAGTCGGGCAACGGCTCACCCTAGACGCCCGTTGCAGCGGATCCCCGCTCAGTCATCGGGGTTCAGGAATCGCCACGCCCGCGTCGCGGCGTGCAGGTTGAACCGGGTATCGACCTTGTGGAGGTCGTGGCCGGTGAGTTCAGCGATGCGCGCCAGCCGGTAGCGCAGCGTGCTGCGATGAATGTGTAGTGCAGCTGCGGATTCGTCATAGTTTCCACCGCATTCCAGGTAATCGCTCAGGGTCAGGACGAGTTCGGAGTTCCTGTTGAAGTCATAGTCGAGGAGCGTCCCCAGCCATTCGCGCACGAAACCTTCGACCGCCCCGGCGACATGGGCGGCGTCGATGAGGCGATAGAAACCGAGTTCGTCGAACGCCGCCGCGCCCTCCGGGTTCACCGAGCGCAGTCGGATATTGAGGGCACGGCGCGCTTCGATGAAGGACTGCGGAAAATCATCGGGCAACGAGCATCGGGAGCCGATACCAACAACGCTGGTGGTCTTGCCAAGGATTTCACTGATCGCGTGGTGTAACAGCTTCGGATCCGGGCGGCCGTCGGTGAGCAAAACAACCAGACCCGCATGACGCCCGAGCAGGTAGTTCAGATGCAACGCGGTCGCGGCGCGCCCGGCGGCGATCGTCAGCGTGCTCTCGATGCGACCGGCACTTTGCACCACCACCACATAGTGAGGGCGCCGCAGGTCGTGGCCCAGGGCGTCGGCACGAGCGTAGGCCCCGTCCCGGTCGGTGCCGGCCAACAGATCGTCGACAAGATCGCGGCGCAGATTGAGCTCGATCTCAGCGACGGTTCGCTGGTGGGAAAGCTCCAACGCCAAAACGGTGCTGCCATAGCGCAGGGCGAACAACTTGTCCTCGGTCACCGTGTCGCCCGGGTCATTCAACGCGAGGACACCGAGGATCTCGGCCCGGGGCTGGACAAGTGTGAGTACTCGCCCTCCGATTCGTGCCTGACCGGTCTGTGCGGCCAGCTCGTGCAGCAGGAGTTCGCGCGCGTCCGTAGATTGTTTGGGGTAGGGCTGGGGTTGTCCGGGTCCGGCCCAGCAGCGCAGGTTGCCGAACCGATCCTCGATACCCACCGAATGCCCCGTCAGGTCATACAGCGCATCCGCGATACCTTGCTCGCCCATTCCCGCGGCCACCGCCGTGCTCAATACTTCGTGCACGTTCGTCTGACGCTGTAGGCGCGACACCGTTGTGACAAGTTCACGGTTCGCTACCTCCAGATCGGTGTTCGCCTTTGCGAGCTTGGCCGCGGTGCCGGTGTCGCGGTCATGCATTGCGGCATGTGCCAGGGCGGCGCCAGTCTGCTGGGCCAGGATGGTCAACAATTTGATCTGATTTTTCGACGGTGCACGGGCGGCGCTGAGCACCAGACACCCGTTGACGGTGCTTCCGTGACTCAGCGGGAACGCCCACCCCCATCGTCCGTCTTTTGCGTCGACTTGCCCATCCCAGCCGGACTCGCGGTGCCGTTCGATGTCGGCGTGTGCCGGTTGGGTCGGCGGAAAGCGAACGAATCCGTCGTCCACCGACTGGTAGCAGGCCTCGACCTGGCATGGTGCGAGGTTGCTAACGGTGGCAGTAGCGACGCGGAAGATCTCGCTTGCGTCGGAGTCACTGAAGGTAATGCTCGACAGCGCGACCAAACCCCCTGGCGAGACATGGTCGGCTTGCCAGGTGCCCTCTGTCGGGCGGCGCAGCTCATCGTTCATGGTGGAGTGGCCTTGCTGAGCTACCCTCCTCTCAAGCCCACCGCGGGCCGGACTGTCCGCTACTACGCGAGTAGCGGTGGCATACCCGAAGTTGGCGTTCCGCACCGCCATTTCCCGTCCGAAGTGTCCGGCCCACGTCCGATAACGACCCTAGTCCAGTGTGGTGCTGCCAGGACGAATCGGAACACCGATTTTCGGCCCACCGGGCGCACGCGAACAGTCGCTACGGATTGCCAGACTCCTTGTTCGGGAGCGAAATACGACGCGCGTTACGGCGCGTGCGCTGCCGTCCGTCGTTGTCCGCGCTTCCGTGAAAACGACCTTCGCAACTTAGGAGAAGCCATGGCTTTCATGCACGCGGCCGGCAGGCATAGGAGCAGTGATGGCTGAGCATTCGACAGCGACGACATCGGCGGTGCGGCCCAACGAGCCCGCCCGCCAGGTGATCGCCACCTTCGACAATTACGCCGACGCCGAACGCGCAGTCGATTACCTGTCCGACCAGCGATTCGAGGTAAACCGGGTGGCCATCGTGGGCCGGGAACTGGAGTACCTGGAACAGGTCATCGGCCGGCTGAACTACGGCGGGGCGGCGCTGCGCGGTGCCGGCTCTGGCGCTCTGGTGGGCGCGCTGATCGGTTGGATCTTTGGGTTGTTCAACTGGATCCAACCATTGATCTCGGCTCTGGTACTGGCCGGCTACGGCTTGATCTTCGGCGCCGTCGTGGGCGCCCTGATCGGCCTGCTGATCCACGCGCTGCAGGGCGGTCGCCGCGATTTCCACTCAGTCAGCGGACTGCTGCCCAATTACTACGACGTCGTCGCGGACGTGGAGGTGGCCGATCGTGCGCTGCAACTCCTCGCCGGCGGCAACCGAAAGGAATAGACGATGGCGACAGCGGTAGGCATCGATCTCGGGACGACCAACTCGGTGATCGCCGCCTGGCAGGGCGGGGAACCGATCGTGATCCCCAACGCCGAAGGGGCGCGCACCACGCCCTCGGTGGTGGCGTTCACCGAAAGCGGCGAGCGCCTGGTCGGGCAACTGGCCAGGCGGCAGTCGATCATGAATCCCAAGGGCACCATCTATTCGGCGAAGCGATTCATCGGCCGCCGCTTCGATGAGATATCGGAGGAAGCCAAGGCGGTCAGCTTCGACGTCGTCGAGGGCGAGGGTGGCGCCGCCCGGTTCGA
>DASZKQ010000281.1:0-2211 GCA_035552835.1 Mycobacterium sp.
CGACGTGATCTTCACCTGTTTCGGCGACATGATGCGAGTACCCGGCTCTCACGGCAGCCTGCTGGACGCCAAAGCACGCGGCGCCGACGTGCGTTTCGTCTACTCGCCGCTGGACGCGCTCAAGATCGCCACCGACAACCCCGATAAACAGGTGGTGTTCTTCGCCATCGGATTCGAGACCACCGCGCCGTCCACCGCCGTGACGTTGGTGCGGGCCCGCGATCTGGGCCTGCCGAATTTCAGTGTGTTCTGCAACCATGTCACGATCGTGCCGCCGATCAAGGCCATCCTCGACTCGCCGGACCTGCGCTTGAACGGCTTCATCGGACCCGGTCACGTGTCCACGGTTGTCGGCAACCGGCCATACCGGTTCGTCCCGGAAGTGTACGGAAAACCGTTGGTGGTCGCCGGTTTCGAGCCGCTGGACATCCTGGCGTCGGTCGCAATGCTGCTGACCCAGATCCGCGACGGCCGGTGCGAGGTGGAGAACCAGTACTCGCGGGTGGTGCCCGAACACGGCAACCCGGCGGCGTTGGCACTGATGGGCAAGGTGTTTGCACTGCGTCCGCACTTCGAATGGCGGGGGCTCGGGTTCATCTCGCAAAGCGCGCTGCGGCTCAGCGACGACTTCGCCGACTTCGACGCCGAACTGCGCTATTCGATGCCCGGTGTGCGAGTCGCCGACCCGAAGGCCTGCCAATGTGGCGAGGTGCTCAAGGGTGTGCTGAAGCCTTGGGAATGCAAGGTTTTCGGCACCGCATGCACCCCGGAGACTCCGATCGGAACATGCATGGTGTCCCCCGAGGGTGCCTGCGCGGCCTACTACAACTTCGGCCGGATGCACAAAGACGCCCTCAAACTGGTGGAGTCTGGACGGGTGTGACCCTTGGCGGCGCCGACCTCTGACAAACGGGACATTCGGGGAACTGAGATGTTCGCCCGCTACGCCTATGCGCCCAATGCGCTGGGCTACTGCGGTCCACCGCTGGGGGCGACCCTGCGGGACGGGTCGGTGGAAGAGGTTCGGAGGGCCGCGACGAAGTTTTCCGGCGCCTGGCCCTATCTGCAGGTGCTTTCGACGCTGACCGGCATCGCCGACCCGCTGGACTACCGGCTGGTGGAGTCCTACTGGCTGGGCGGCGGGGTCGGCGCCGATCTGGACAACGGCGAGTTCGTCGATGCATTGCTCGCGATCATCGGCCCACAGGCCGGGCGCTACTGGTCACATCTCGGCCCGGATCTGGTGCCCGAGGCCGCCGCCAACCACTGCTTCCACGTGTTCGGGGTGTACCCGTGGTCGCGGCTGCTGGGCCGGGGCGTTGACGAACATCCGATGGGTGTTCTGGATAACTGCCGGATCACTTGGGGCACGGTGCTTTCCCGCGACGGTGATGACGTGCAGGTGTCGTGCCAACGCCTGACCTTGGGCGGTGATGTGCTGGCTCTTTCCGAAGCATCGACGCGACGACTCGAGGTTTGGGCCGACGGCTACAGCGCGGTACCCGACGTGGCCGTCGGTGACGAGGTCGCGATCCACTGGGGCCGGTTGTGCGGGCGGCTGCAGCCCGAGCAGATCCGGGTATTAGCCGATGCCACCACCCGGCAACTCGCGGTGACCAATCAACGGCTGGCGCGGGTCTAAGCCGTCAGCGAACAGGGGCATAACCCAACCGGTGGCGACGCTGAGGCGGTTATGCCCGAATACCGCCCGGACGCGGACGCGTTGGATGCCTACTCGGCCGTAGTCACGGCGGTCGCGCAAACGGTGCTACCCAGTGTGGCCAGCATCTCGGTGCGCAGCAGGCGCGGTAATGGCGGCGGCAGCGCAAGCGTCATCACTCCCGACGGCTACTTGTTGACCAGCGCTCACGTCGTCGCGGGAACTCGGTCCGCGGAGGCGATGTTCGCCGACGGCACCGCGGTGGCCGTGGATATCGCCGGTCGCGACGAGCTCTCCGACCTGGCCGTGCTGAAGGCGAGCGGTGCCGTTCCCGCACCGGTGACAACGGGCCGCGCCGAGAATCTGCAAGTCGGACAACTCGTCGTCGCGATCGGCAATCCGCTGGGTCTGGCCGGCAGCGTCACGGCCGGCATCGTCTCCGGACTCGGACGCTCGCTACCTACTAAATCGGGCCGCGTTGTCGACGAAGTGATTCAGACCGATGCCGCGCTCAATCCGGGAAACAGCGGCGGCGTGCTAGCCGATGGGCG
>DASZKQ010000282.1:0-4941 GCA_035552835.1 Mycobacterium sp.
GTGGAGCTAAGGGGATTCGAACCCCTGACCTACTCGATGCGAACGAGTCGCGCTACCAACTGCGCCATAGCCCCTGATCGGTAGCAGGCTACCAGTCGCGACATCCGTCGCCGAACCGTTACTGCCCGGCGGCTCGCGGCAGGTCCCCGTGCCAACGGTAGTCCCGCGCGTACGGCGCGTAGTCGAGATGCTCGAAGATTGGATCCTCGTCGTCGATCTCCAGCACCACGGCCCCTGGGCGCCGCAGTCGCGACGGGACTACGGCGAATTCGCGGTCATAGGCGTTCTCGACACCCAGCCGCGACCGCGCCATCCGATGCATCCGGCGGCGCTGTACCCGCTCCTCGATCCGGGTCTGCCGGCGCAGATACCCCAGGTAGAGCACCGTCACCGCGGCGGTGCTGCCACAGACCCACCAGCCCGCAGAAGTCCGCAGAAACGCCGTGGCCGCCGATCCGACCAATGCCAGCGCCATGACCATCAGCACCCGCTTGCGAAACGCGTACTTGCGGGCGCTGACCGCAGCCGCGGTATCCGAGTCGTTTCGATGCCGCCGCGAAAACGCATGCGCGACGGTCGCGGACGGTTCCTCGCCGACCGGTATCCCCGATGTGTCGTCGATGTATTCGTATTGATCGGCGCCCTCGTCATCGGAGTCATCAAGGGTGTCGACCTCGTCGGCGTCCTCGGTGTCCTCGCCATCGGAAGTCTCGTCCTCGGCCACCGGCTCGGGCTGCTCCTCGGCCGGGGGCAGCGTGGCGGAGTTTGTGTCGACCACCGCGTCGTCTGCGTCGAGCACCTCGGCGGCAGGCCCGGTCTCCTCGACCGCCACCGCGGCCGCGACCGTTACGACTGCGCCGCGGGCTTGCGGCATTTCCTCGGTGTCGTCCGAGTCGACGCCGTCGTCCAGGTCGTCGTCTTCGTCCTCGTCTGGCTGCCAGTCGGGGTTACTACGATGTCCAGCTGCCGGTCCCGCGCGCTTGAGCAGCCGCGCCGCCACGCCACTGTTGAGCACGCGGGTCGCCAAGGCCACATCGCTGGTGCGCCGCACCGCGTCGCGCTTGCTGACCAGCATTGGAACCAACACGAACAGCCAGAGCACCACGAGCGATATCCATAACAATGACTGCGGGATGCTTGGCATGATGACCTGCTCCTTTCCCAACCAGGCTAGGCCGGTAGTCGGCGCATTCCGTCGAGGCGCGCCCAGGACAATTACACACCTGTAATTTGCTGCTGACAAGCACCATCAGTCACAAATGTCACATTTGCAACATGATCAAGCCCAGCTGGCATGCCCGTCACGCACCAGAGCCGACGTCACCGACCCGTAGACCTCCTCGGCGGTCAGGCCCACCAACAGGTGATCCCGCCAATCCCCGTCGACTTGGAGGTAACGGCGCAACAGCCCCTCCTCGCGGAACCCGACCTTTGCCAGCACCGCACGGCTTGCCACGTTCTCCGGTCGCACGGTGGCTTCCACGCGATGCAACATGACCGGGCCGAAGCAGTGATCCAAGCCCAGTGCCAACGCTCCGGTCGCGACCCCGCCACCGGTGACCGAGCTGGACACCCAGTAACCGATCCATGCCGACCGCAACGCCCCGTGAGTGACATTGCCGATGGTCAGCTGTCCGCAGAACTGGCCTTCCAGTTCGATCACATACGGCAGCATTCGGCCCTTGCGGGCTTCTGACCGCAAGCTCGAGCACACCGCCGGCCAAGACGAAATCGAATGCCGCGCAGTCCAATCAGCTTCCGTGCTGGGCTCCCAGGGCTCCAGGTGCGCACGGTCGGCCAGCCGGGTGCGACTCCACCGAGCGGCATCGCGCATGCGTACCGGGCGCAACCGGATCACACCGGCCGACACCCGCAGCGGACCCACACCCATCGGCCAGCCGGGATGCTGGGAGCTGGCGCGCCATACGTTCACGAGCGGGAGCCACCGGGTCGCTCAGCCACGCTGAGCCAGAAACGCGACGTCGACGATCTCGCCGATGCGGATCTGCTCGGCCTCACGGGGAATCACGACCAGACAGTTTGCCTCAGCCAGCGTTGCCAGCAGGTGCGACGAGGCGCCGGGCGCGCCGCCCAGCGCCTGCACCAGGTATTCGCCGGTGTCCTGGTCGCGCATCAGCTGCCCCCGCAGAAAGCCTTTGCGACCGGGCACCGAGGTGATCGGCGACAGCGTGCGGGCCTGCACAACCCGGCGCATCGGCTGCCGCTTACCCAGCGACAGCCGGATCAGCGGTCGGACCATCACCTCAAAGACCACCAACGCGCTGACCGGATTCGCCGGCAACAGAAACGTCGGCACACCTTCACGGCCCAGTTGCCCGAAACCCTGGACCGAGCCGGGATGCATTGCGACCCTGGTGACTTCCATCTCGCCAAGTTCGGAGAGCACCGAGCGCACGGCCTCGGCCGCTGCGCCGCCGACCGCGCCGGCGATCACCACGATCTCGGCGCGATTGATCTGCCCCTCGACGACTTCACCAAGCGCTTTTGGGTCGTTGCTGACGATCCCGACTCGGTTCACCTCTGCGCCCGCGTCCCGGCCGGCGGCCGCGAGGGCGTAAGAGTTGACGTCGTAAACCTGTCCGTTGCCGGGAGTGCGCGAGACGTCGACCAGCTCACCACCGACCGCGAGCACCGACAGCCGTGGGCGCGGGTGGACTAAAACCCGGTCGCGGCCAACGGCGGCCAGCAGCCCAACCTGGGCGGCACCGATGATCGTGCCGGCCCGCACCGCGACATCACCCGGCTGCACATCGTCGCCGGTGCGCCGCACGTAGGCACCCGATCGCACGGCGCGCAGCACCCGCACCCGCGACTGTCCGCCATCGGTCCATCGCAGCGGCAGCACCGCGTCGGCCACTGTCGGCAAGGGGGCGCCGGTTTGCACTCGCACGGCCTGCCCCGGCTGCAGCCTGCTGGGTGTACGCGTACCGGCTTCGATGTTGCCCATCACCAGCAGGGTCACTCCGCCGGGCCTGGATGGCGATTCCTCCGCCTCGCCTGGGACTACGCGCAGATGGTCGTCCCCGGTTTGACCGTTGGACGGCTCGGACTCACCGACGTCGAGCACATCGACACTGCGTACCGCATAGCCGTCGATTGCGGCCTGGTCGAAACCGGGCAGTGGACGTTCGGTCACGACCTCTTCGGCGCACATCAGCCCCTGCGCCTCGGCAATGGCAACGCGAACCGGTCTCGGCGCCACCGCAGCGGCCGACACCCGAGCTTGTTGCTCCTCCACCGAACGCACAGCGCGCCTCTCTGCCGTCAACCGGTATCGGCACAACGACCCCGCCGCTAGTTTTCGGCCAGGCCCAATCGAGTCACCAGCCACCGCCGCAATTCCGGGCCGTAATCGTCACGGTCCAATGCAAAGTCAACCGCAGCCTTGAGGTAGCCGCCGGGATTTCCCAAGTCGTGTCGGGAGCCGCGATGCACGACAACGTGTACCGGGTGCCCCTCGCGGATTAGCAACGCGATCGCATCGGTCAGCTGCATTTCACCGCCCGCGCCCCGATCGATCCGATCTAACGCGTTGAAGATGGCGCGGTCGAGGATGTAGCGGCCGGCCGCCGCATACATCGACGGAGCGTCTTGAGGCTTCGGCTTTTCCACCATGCCGTTGACCTTCAGCACGTCCGCGTGGGCGCCGGGTACCGCCTCGACGTCGAAAACCCCATAGGCGCTTATCTCTTCGGGCGAAACCTCGATCGCGCACAACACCGTGCCGCCCTGCTCGGCGCGCACCTTCGACATCGTCTCCAACACGCCGGTCGGCAGCACCAGGTCGTCGGGCAACAGCACCGCCACCGCGTCCTCGTCGGCCGATAGCCTCGACTCGACGCAGCTGATGGCGTGTCCAAGACCGAGCGGCTCAGCCTGCACGACCGACTCGACTTTGATCAGCCCCGGTGCCCGACGGACTTTCGCGAGCATCGCCTGCTTGCCGCGCGCCTCCAGCGTGCCTTCGAGCACCAGGTCTTCGACGAAGTGTGCGACGACGCTGTCCTTGCCCTCGGAGGTGATGATCACCAGCCGCTCGCAGCCGGCGTCGGCCGCTTCGGCTGCGACCAACTCGATACCGGGCGTGTCGACGACGGGCAACAGCTCCTTCGGCACGGTTTTGGTCGCGGGGAGGAAACGCGTACCCAGACCGGCCGCGGGCACGATCGCGGTGCGCGGCACCAGACCCTGTGAGCGTGACATCGTTCACACCATAATCCCAGCGGCTTTTGGAGTCGGTGTGGCGGGGTGCACGGCGCGGCTGTCATCGTTGACGCCATGGAGACCACGGCCAAGGCCGAGCTACGCGAACGGCTGCTGGCAGCCCGGCGTTCGGTCACGAGCGACGTCAGGGCGACCGAGGCGCGGTCATTGACCGAGCATCTCGAAGCGGTGGTGGCCAGCGGCAGCACCGTGTGCGCCTACGTGCCGGTGGGCGCCGAACCGGGATCGATCGAGATGCTGGACGCGGTGCTGCGACGAGGGGGCCGCGTGCTGCTGCCGGTCGCGCGTACCACCGCCGACGACTCCCCGGTGGCGCTGCAGTGGGGCGAATACCGGCCGGGTCAACTGGTGGCCGCGCGCTTCGGACTGCTCGAACCGACCGAGCCGTGGCTGCCGACGACGACCCTGGCCGAGGCGATCGTCGTGCTGGTTCCCGCGCTCGCCGTCGACCACGCGGGCGCGCGACTGGGCCGCGGCCGCGGTTTCTATGACCGCACGCTGGTGCACCGGAATCCGGCGGCGCGCCTGATCGCTGTAGTCCGCGACCAAGAACTGCTCGACGAGTTGCCGCGCGAGCCGCACGACGTATCGATGACGCATGTGCTGACGCCCAGACGCGGCCTGATCGAACTGCGTGGCGCTGACTGCGCTTAGCAGCCCCGCAGCACCCGTCGCATCGCGTCTTTCTCCCGGCCG
>DASZKQ010000283.1:0-7496 GCA_035552835.1 Mycobacterium sp.
TGCATCGGCGAAGCGATGTCCAGCGCATCGTTGTGCACTTGGCGCCGTGGCTGGAACCCGAGCCGATCTGCTTGGCTATCAACCATGTTCGGGTGCGCATCGGCCCCGGCTACGTCGACGGCCCTGCCGCCCGCGATGTGGCCATTGCCGGTGTCATCACCTGCGTGAACGCCGGCGAATGGTTGACCCAAGCGCTCGGCGACAAAGAGCTGCCAGACGGGCGTACCTCCGCCCAGGTCGTGGTCGGCCAGGCCGAATTCGGCGACGTCATCATGCTCAGTTGTCCAGAGGCGGTCACGCTCGCGGTGCTGCGCCGGCTTGCACCCCGCTCTCGCATCACGGTTGGCACCGATCGCGTCGAACTGGCGCTGGCCAACCTGGATGACGAGTCGCGGCGTGGCCGCAGTGATGACCCGCACGGCCCGCTGCTCGCTGGCGCGCCACCACTGAATCCCGACGGCTCGGTCGCGATGGTCGAGTTCCACGCCCGCCGGCCGTTTCACCCGCAACGCCTGCATGGCGCAATCGACCACCTGCTCGACGGAGTGATCCGGAGCCGCGGCCGGTTGTGGCTGGCCAACCGCTCCGACCAGGCGATGTGGCTGGAGTCCGCCGGCGGCGGGCTGCGGGTGTCCAGCGCCGGCAAGTGGGTGGCCGCGATGAGCGCGTCCGAGGCCGCCTACATCGATCCGGAGCGGCGTGCCTTTGCGAACCTGATGTGGGACGACGACTTCGGCGACCGCCACACCTCGATGACGGTCCTGGTGTGTGGCACGCATCCCGACGAGATCCTCGACGCCCTGCGCGGCGCCCTGCTGACCGACGACGAATCTGCCGAACCGGCGACCTGGGTGCACTACGACGACCCGTTCGGCGATTGGCACGAAGATCCTTGCAACGACGCCGCGCCCGTCGTCACCGACGCGACGCCGGCGCGCGGAAACGACGAGGCATCATGAAACCTGGCATTCATCCCGATTACCATCCGGTCGTCTTCCAAGACGCGACCACCGGAAAGTTGTTTCTCACCCGCTCGACGATCACCAGCTCACGCGTTGTCGACTGGCCGACGCCCAATGGTGTCCGGACTTATCCCCTGGTGGTCGTCGAGGTCTCGTCGGACTCGCACCCCTTCTGGACCGGCGGGCGCCGGATCCTCGACACCGCAGGCCAGGTCGAAAAGTTCTACCGTCGCTACGGGCTGCGTCGATCCTCGGCGACCGGCGGGGAAGCGGCCGATGGTGAGGCCTCGTAGGCGTACGCGTGGCTTCAAAAAAGAGACGGGCTTATTGGGACCGATTATCGTTTGCATCATGACATGTTGCCGCCGCCGCTTTCAGCTCACCGCAGCGGTGGTCCTGGCGTTGAGCTGGGGTCTGGTCGCCTGCGGTTCAGATCGGAGCAGTCAATCGAGATCGACCACGAGCGTTGGTGCTGTGGCATCGGCCGGTGCTAGTGCCGCACCGCCACCGTGTCCGGGCGCACCGGCGGACGTGGCGGTCAGCGTCGATCAGTGGGGAGACATCGTCTCTCAGCTCGGCGGCGCATGCGTTCAGGTGAAGACGGTGCTGGTCAGTTCGTCAGTGGACCCGCACGACTACGAACCGTCACCACGTGACGCCGCGTCGTTTTCCGGCGCGAGACTGATCGTGATCAACGGCGCGGATTACGACCCCTGGGCATCAAAGCTGGCCGCAATTTCCGCGCCGGTGGCACCGGTCGTCAGCGCCGCCGAAGTGACGAAAACAGCCGACGGAGCCAACCCGCATCTGTGGTATTGCCCGTCGGCGGTCACCGCCGTCGCGGACGCAGTCACTGCCGAGCTGGGCAAGATCGATCCGCGGATGCAGGCCTACTTCACCGGGCGGCGTTCGGCGTTCAGCACAACGCTGCAGCCCTACACCCGCCTGATCGACACCATCAAGGTGCACGCCGCAGGCAAGTCCTACGCCGCCACGGAGGGGATCTTCAACTACATGGCCGACGCGCTGGGCCTGGCCAACAAGACCCCGCAAGGCTATCAACAGGCCGCGGTCAGCGAGTCCGATCCGTCTCCGGCCGACATCAACGCGTTCCTTGACGCGCTGGCCGGCCATCGGATCGATGTGCTGATCTACAACACCCAGACCGAGGGCTCAATCCCCGACCAGATCGACGCCGCCGCCGAGGAAGCCGGCGTCCCAGTCGTGACGGTGACGGAGACGGTCCCGCCAGGCGCGACCACCTTCGTGGGCTGGCAGGACGCCCAATTGACTGCGTTGGCGAAGGCGCTCGGTGTCGCCGTCTGAGGTCCACGCCCAACGCACCGCGCTGCAATTCAGTGACGTCAGCGCGGTGCGTGGCGGGCGTCTGATCTGGACGCAGGCCACCTTCGAGGTGCCCGCCGGCGGCATTGTTGCGGTTATCGGGGCCAACGGGTCAGGCAAGACCACGCTGCTGCACATGATTCTCGGTTTGGTTCCCGTTGCGTCGGGACAGTTGCGAGTTTTCGGCCGGGGACCCGGCGCAGGCAACCGCGTCGGGTACGTCCCTCAGGACTACGCGGCCAGCGCTGGAGAAGCGATCCGCGCTACCGACGCCGTACTGCTGGGTCTGACCGGTCATCATTGGGGGTTGAGACGCATCACTGCGGCGCAACGACGCCAGGTTCGGCAGACCTTGGACGCCGTCGGGGCTGGCGGCTTCGCTAACAAGCGACTGGCCACGCTGTCGGGCGGGCAACGGCAGCGTGTGGCTATCGCCGAGGCGCTGGTGGCCTCGCCGCGCATACTGATCCTCGACGAGCCGCTGGCTTCGCTGGACCTGCGCAGCCAGCGCGAGGTGGTTCTCCTGCTGGCCCGGTTGCACGGCGACCTGGGCATGACCATCCTCGTGGTTGCTCATGACCTCAATCCGCTGCTGCCCATCCTGGACAGCGCGATCTATCTGCTCGACAAGCACGCTCACCATGCGCCGATTGCCGAAGTGGTCGATGACGTGTTGTTGACTGATCTGTACGGCACACCCATCCGGGTCACGCACACGCCGCACGGTGAGTTGTTTATGAGGAGTGCGCTGTGACAGCAACTTTCGTGGCGATGCCTATTGGCTACCAGAGCGACTGGTGGCCGATCCTTGGGTCCGCGTTCATGCGCCACGCGCTTGTCGGCGGGACAGTTGCGGCGTTAGCGGCGGGGCTGCTCGGATATTTCATCGTCGTGCGGCGCACAGCGTTTGCTGCCCATGCCTCCGCGCATATAGGGCTGCCAGGAGCCACCGGTGCTGTTCTGCTGGGCCTGCCCCCAGTGTTGGGACTCGGCGTGTTTTGCGTCGGCGGGGCCGTCGTCATCGGGTTGCTCGGCAAGCGTGCCGCGGAGCGCGACGTCGCCACCGGAACCACCTTGGCCTTCGCCACCGGCGTCGGCCTCTTCTTCAACTCGCTGGCAAGCAAAAACTCCAGCACGATGACCAACGTATTGTTCGGTAACCTGCTTGCCATCTCTGCCGACCAACTCCTCACCTTCGCGGCTCTGCTGTTGCTGCTTGCGGTAAGTGTCGGAATTGCCTACCGGCCGTTGTTGTACAGCTCCATCAATGCCGCCGTGGCCGAAGCCAAAGGCGTCCCCGTCCGTTTCTTGTCGGTCGTGTTCATGGTGCTACTTGGGCTGGCGGTGACGATGGCCGTGCAAGCCGTGGGCACGCTGTTGTTATTCGCGCTTCTCATCGCGCCCCCGGCGACGGCCATTATGCTCACGCCACGGCCGGCTCTTGCGATAGCCATGGCCACCACCATCAGCGTGACCTCGGTGTGGATCGGACTCGCTGCATCGGCGATGTTCAACTTCCCGCCCAGCTTCCTTATCGTCACGATTGCCTGCGGAATCTGGCTGATAGTTTGGCTGACCGACCGTCGTGTCCGCGGGACCGCCGAAGCGCTCGACCAACCGGTCCCACCGGACCGCGCCTGGACAGTAGAAAGGCCGTCGATTACGCCTGGCGCCTCAACATTGATCAGCCCGATCAGTAAGAGATCGCGGTCCGGTGGCTGAAGGTCACGCGACGAACCGGCGGCGCACCAAAGCCAAACAGCGCGTCGGCATCTGCCCTCGATACCGAGCACCGCGCCCCTGACCGGCAATGGCGCACTCGCATTCGCATTTCCGCGCGACCGGTTCTGGTTCGGCAACTCCGCTCGGTCGAATCGCGGTTCGCGTTGTGGTAGGTCTGCTCGCCGCGTTCGGCGTCGCCGTCGTTGCCGGCGCGGTAATGCTTTGGCCGAGCCAGCAAAAGGTCGACATTCCGCTGCCGTTCCAAAACGCCGCCGGCGGCGCTGTATCGACAGTCGCGGGACGGGTGCTGTCCAGCGGACCGGGCTACTGCAGTAGTCCGTCGGCCGGAAAGGTCCTTACTGCGGCCCCGGCCGCGGGCCCGCACGGCTCTGCGCGCTGCACCCGGGCGCTGATCGCGATTGACTCGGGACCTAACACCGGGGCCGCGACGTTGCTGGAGTTCGGCGAGGGACCGGGCCAGCCGACACTGGCGGCCGGCGAGGATGTCCGGCTCATCCGGCAAGTCGATGAGCAGGGTACGACGAGCTACGCGTTCTACGACTACGAGCGAAAGTGGTCGCTGATCGGGATCGCAGCGCTGTTCGCGGTGGTGATCACAGCGGTCGCGCGCTGGCGTGGACTGCTTGCCTTGGCCGGCATCATCGTCGCGTTCTTGGTGCTGGTGGTTTTCCTGCTGCCGGCGCTTCGCGACGGCGCGCCGGCCGTGCCGGCGGCGCTGGTCGCATCGGCAGCAATCCTGTTCGCCGTGATCTATCTGGCGCACGGGGTCAGCCTTCGCACCAGCGCCGCGTTGCTCGGGACGCTGGCCTCGCTGCTGCTGGCGGCGCTGCTGTCCTGGGCGGCGATTGGGGTGGCTCATCTCACCGGTCTGTCCGAAGAGCAGAGCAACGAGGTCGCCGCGTACCTGGGCCGGGTGTCCATCACCGGCCTGCTGCTTGCTGGGTTCATCATCGGTTCGCTCGGTGTCCTCAACGACGTCACCGTCACACAGGCCTCGACGGTCTTCGAGCTGGCCAACCTGGGCGAAAGCCATTCTCGTCGGGCAATCTTCGTCGGCGCCATGCGAGTGGGGCGCGACCACATCGCCAGCACCGTCTACACGCTGGTTCTCGCCTACGCAGGCAGCGCGCTACCGCTGCTTTTGTTGTTTTCTGTGGCGAACCGGTCGCTGGGTGATGTGCTGACGAGCGAGAGCGTGGCGATCGAACTGGTGCGCTCGGCGGTCGGCGGCATAGCGCTGGCGCTATCGGTGCCGCTGACTACGGCGATCGCCACCGTGCTGGCAACGCCCGGTGTTGCTAGCTCTCCTAGAGTCGCAAGGCATTGTCAGAAGCCGACGCGGCCGGAGTCCGGTTTCCGTCCGGCCTAGCCGGGCCGGAGCCTGCCACGATATGTGTCGAGGACTGAAGGACTGTGATAGCGAGAGATCTTCTCACACAACGTAAATGGTCCTGCGAACAATATGGTCAGTGTGTTGAGCGCTACAGCCCCGCTGTAGGCGCCGTTGCCCGAATAGCTGCCGCGCTCACCGAAGATGTTGTGCTAACCGATGGACAGCAACGTCATCGCCAGGCCGTTGTGCGGAAAACAGCTGCGGCTCTTGGTGATTATTCGCAGTCCCATGGGGCGGCTAACCGCGCGATCAACCCACTCGGCGTCGACCCATACGTCGAGGTGTTCTGCCGTGCGGTCGGCGCCAGCATGGCCGACGTACTCGACAACAATGACTCCGGCCACCCGCTGAAGAGCCCACGGCATTCCCAAACGTCGACAAGTTAGCTTAGGCAATGCTAACCTTCGGCGGGTTAACATTGAACCGCGCGAAGGGGCGGCAGAGACGTGGACAACCGCGCCAGCGAGGCGCTTGCGCCTCGGGTGAGAGTGACTGACTCCGGCACCAGATATGCAACGGGCGGTGCCGGGGTGACGGCGGCCTCCTGCCTGAGTGTCGGCGGCCGTCGATGACCGCGCCGATCTGGATGGCCGCACCGCCGGAGGTGCATTCGGCGTTGCTGTCCAGTGGTCCTGGGCCGGGGTCGTTGCTCGCGGCCGCGGGGGCGTGGAACTCGTTGAGTGCCGAATATTCATCGGCCGCTGAGGAACTCAGCGACGTGTTGGCGTCGGTACAGGCCGGCGTGTGGCAGGGGTCAAGCGCGGAGTCGTATGTGGCCGCGAACCTGCTGTATCTGGCGTGGCTGACGCAGGCCAGCGCTGACAGCGCCGCAGCGGCCGCCCGGCACGAGACTGCCGCCGGGGCCTACAGCGCCGCGTTGTCCGCCATGCCGACGTTGGCCGAGTTGGCTGCCAACCACGCTGTTCACGCGGTGTTGGTGGCAACGAACTTCTTTGGCATCAACACGATTCCGATTGCGCTCAACGAGGTCGACTATGTCCGGATGTGGATCCAGGCGGCCACCACGATGACGACCTACCAGGCGGTCGCGAGCGCCGCGGTGGAGTCCGCGCCGCAGACCACCCCCGCGCCGCAGATCCTGAAGACCGCGGCATCCATCTCAGCTCAGACCGGCACGCAGGGAACGGGCCTCGGCACCCTGCTGAACGAATTAGCGGATAAGTTGGGGCTGGCTGAGCTGGTGGACAAGTTGGCCATCGACCACATTTTTGACTTCCTGAACAATCCGGTAGGTTACACAGAGCAGGTAATCGAAACGGCAATCGAGAGATTCATATCGAATCCGATTGCGGCGCTCATTAATCCGCTTCATCTGTTCTTCGACGGAGACGAGCTGTTCTACCCGCTGGGCTATGCGATTACCCCCGCCACCGCCGGGGGCCTGGCGATCGCCCCGGTTGCATCTGTGGGCGGTCTCGCGGGCCTGGCCGAGCTGACCGCCGCAGAGCCCGCCTCTACCGCCGCTCCGGCGCTGGAACCCGTCGCGGCCGAGCCCATGGTGTTGCCAGTCGCCGGAACGACCTCGACGGTCCTTGCGTCGGCCGGGGCCGCTGGCACGCCTCTGTCACCTCCTTCTGCTCCCATGGCGAGCGCTGTCGCCACTGCCGCGCCGCCGCCGGCACCGCCGGCCGCCGTCGGGACGGGTTTTGTGCCTCCCTACGTGGTGGGGCCACCGGGCATCGGGTTCGACTCGGGGATGAGGACCAGCGCTAGTTTCAGTGCCAAACGGAAAACGCCGGAGCCCGACAGCGCCGCGGTGGCAGCGGCAGCGGCCGCGCGTCAGCAGCGGCAGGCGCGGCGACGTCGGCGCACGATATTGCGCGACCACGGCAATCAATTTGCCGACATGAATATCGAGGTCGACCCGGACTGGGGCGCGCCGCCGGATGACGAGCCGCTGACATCGGGCAACGGGGCGGGATCGTTGGGTTTCGCCGGCACCGTGCGCAACGAGGCCGTTGAGCAAGCCGCGGGGCTGACCACGCTTGCCGGCGACGAATTCGGTGGCGGGCCGACGGTGCCAATGATGCCGG
>DASZKQ010000284.1:0-2890 GCA_035552835.1 Mycobacterium sp.
TATCACCGACGCCCAAGCCGGATACATAGGTTCAATCTTTCTGCTCGGCTACACCATCGGCACCATCGGCTTCGGGTTCGCCGCTGACAGGTGGGGGCGGAAAACGACACTCGGGGCCTCAATCCTGCTCTACGGTGTGACGACGGCATTGGCCGGACTCACGACGAACATCGCCGCCTTCACGGGACTGCGGTTCCTCACTGGTGTAGGTGGTGCTGGTGAACTCGCAGTCGGAGCGCCATACACTGCCGAAGTGTGGCCGGCGAAGACCCGCGCTATCGGCGTCGGCGGGGTGATTTTCTCGCTCTTCTCGCTGGGCTACGTTCTTGCCGCCGGCGTCGCGCTGGCCCTCGTGCCCCACTTTGGCTGGCAATCGGCGTTCATCGTCGCAATCGTCCCAGCCGTTCTTTTGTTCCTCGTCCGACGAGGTATCGCCGAGTCGCATCGCTACATCGACGCACAGGCCACAGTCGTGAACAGGGCTGCCAAGCCCCAGCTTTGGCATCTGCCCGGCGTGCGGCGCCGCCTCGTCGCCGGCTGGCTCATCTACACCGCCAACGCGGTCGGCTACTGGGGTATGACCCTGTTTTTGACCACCTACATCGTGAAGAAGTTCCACGCCTCGCCTATCGAGGCGATCCGTTACGCCCTGGTGTTCTTCTTGCTGCAAGGCGCATTCGCCTACCTCGGGACTGCGCTTGCCGACTGGATAGGCCGGCGGCCGTCGGCGATCCTCGCCGCGCTCATCGAGGTTGTCGCAACCATCCTGGCGGCGACCTCCGACTCGCTAGCCGAATACCAGGTCTTCGGGGCAATCGCCATCGCGACCCTTGGCTGGCTTTGGGGTGTCGGCGACACTTACATCTCGGAGCTTTTCCCAACGGTGTTGCGCGGCACCGGCTTCGGAATCGCCGTCGGTGGCGGCCGTATCGTCTCGATTGCAGCCCCTACCGTGATCGGCTGGGCCATCACGCAGTATGGGCTGCAGACGCCGTATCTGGCGCTGGCAGGTCTCTGGGTGTTGACGTTAATCGGCTACCTGCTCGGCCCGGAGACGAAAGGCAAAGAACTCGAAGACCTGGCTGACGAGGCCCTCACCGACGATCTCGCACCGGTCAACGAGTAGAAAAAGTAAGGCCTACAAGGCACCTGGTGGCGCCGGCCACGGGAAGAACGGCGGAACCGCCTGCTCTGACGGTTGCGGTGGCGGCGGTGATACCGCTCCCCCGATGTGTTGGGGGCATAAAGTGTTCTCTGCGACCTCTAGGAACTTGGCGGCGCCGTCATTCGTGAATCCTGGATTCTGATCCGTCATGGCTTTGATGACGTCGGCTGGCGGGCGGCCCTGGTCCATCAGGTCGCACGCCCTTCTGCCAATGCCGATGGCGTCAGGTCCGCTTTGATAGGTGATGCCGGCGTTGTTGAGACCGGCCAGAAAGTCCGCATCAGGGCCACTGGGGTCGGCCTGCGCCGGTGTGGCCAGACCCATAACCGCGGCGAAGCCCGCAAGCGCTACAACCAGTCGCATGGCTTCATCTTTGTATAGATCGGCGCCGTTGTCGTCCACCAAATTTCGCGCACAGTGCCGCTGATTGCAGTCCGCCTTCGGCTTCTACGGCCGAATCGCCGGTGCCGCCAACGCTCTCACGGGTTGTGCTGAGCACCCGTGGGTGCCTTAGGTCTGGGGTCCCACGGGGGGCGGCCAGTGCGAACCTGGCGAAGCTTCGCCGGGTTCGGCGTGGTCGCCGCGAGCCAGCGGCACCCACTGCTCGGTCGGCGCAGGCTGTTTCGAGGAAGGGAAGTCCTCTAGTTTCCCCGTCGGTTTCGCGTCCCACTTGGCGAACGTCAGCGGTGTCTGCAGCCAGGCGTGCAGCAGGTTGTACGCGGCTTCCAGCGAGTCCATGTGGGTGCGCTCCCAGCCGTGGCTGCCGTCGAGCCCAAAGCCGACCAGCGCGGCCCGGGTGCCCGCGCCGGCTTCGATCGCCGCGGCGGCATCGGACCGGTAGTAGCGGAACACATCTCTTGCAAACGGGATCTCCCGCTCCTCGGCAAGTCGGCACAGCTTGCGAGTCAGGTGGTAGTCGAACGGCCCGTGCATATCGGCCATCGGGATCGTCACGCCGTCCTCGATGGAGTGCTGGCCGGGCGCGCACACCGCGTTGTCCACCGAGACCAGCTCGGCGACGTCGGCAGGCAGACCGTGGCTGGCGCCGTGGCCGACCTCCTCGGTGATGGTGACCATGATCGTCGTGCGGTGCGGCAGCACCACATTGTTCTCGGAGAAGTTCTTGGCGAGTGCGAGTGCGATCGCGACGCCCGCTTTCCCGTCGAGGTGGCGGGAAACGATGAAGCCGTCGGCGGTGAGCTCGGGGCTGGTGATCATGGCCACAAAGTCACCGACCTGCAGGCCGAGATGGACCAAGTCCGCCCGGGAGGACACTTTGCGATCGACTCGGACCTCGACGTGCTCCCAGTCGGTGGGTTGGCTGTCGATCTCGCGGCCAAACGCGTGCCCACTGGACTTGAGCGGCAAGACCGTGCCGGTGATGAACTCGTCGGGATCGTCGATGAAGATCCGCACCCGAGCACCCGCGGCGAACCGGGCCGAAAAGGAGCCGACTGGGATCACCTCCAGACGGCCGTTGTCCTTGAGGCTGCGCACCATGCATCCGATGGTGTCCGAGTGAACGACCAGTGCCCGGTCGGTGGTCCGCGACTTCCCGGCGAGTTCGGCGGTGAGTGCCCCGCGGCGGGTCAGCGAGAACGGCACGCCGAAATCATCGAAGATGTCGCCGATCAGCTGCATTACCGCGTCGGTGCGCCCCGCCGGGCTTGGGGTCTGCAGCAGCGCGAGCAGCGTGTCCACCATCCACGCGCGGTCGGCCTCGGC
>DASZKQ010000285.1:0-27645 GCA_035552835.1 Mycobacterium sp.
TTTGATGACGGCGGGGAAAGGGGCGACCGGAAAGATCTTGCTGGCCACCGCCACCTCGGTGCGCTCATCGCCGAGTGCTTCACCGAGGATCCGTTCGCTTTTACCCAGTCCGTATACCTCAGCGGTGTCGAACAGCGTGACCCCCAAGGCGCGAGCGCGACGAACGATGTCTCGGGCGGGTCCAGCGGCGTAGCTGTCTCCGTAGCCCCATTCACGCGACCCGAACTGCCAGGTGCCCAGGCCGATCCGGCTGACTCTTCCGACTCCGTCGACGTCCAGATATTTCATGCTGCTCACCGTAGTGAGCAGTGACCGCCTCGGCTAGGCGGCGTTGGAATGCGCAGCAGCGGCCTTAGCGATTGCGCCGCGCCTTTCAAGCACCTCCAGGATTTGCCGGCTTTGCACGACATCTTCCTTCTCGCACAGCTGGCGTAGCTCAGTAACAACGGTCTGCAGAAGGTCCAGGCGCGCAGACGCTTGGGTCAGGGTGGCTAGCCAGTTGTCGTAGTCGTTCTCGTCGGAGCCCATTTCAGCCACGGCGAACGAGGTCATGCCCATCTGTCACACTCCCGGAATTCAGTTAGGCGCACGGGGCGTGCCGCACCCTTTGTCCGCCATGATTAGCCCGTCGTCGATGTGGTTAAACTCGCAAATCCCCACGACGCCGGCTATCCGGAGGGTTTATCTAGATTCCCGGAATGACTGCCCGGTCACGCGAGCCGTACCGGCCAGGGTCACCTGTCCACTTGGTGGCCGATACGCTGTGGCTGCAGCGGGCTCGTTACAAGGAAGGGCAAATATGTCAAGGACAGTGGTGGTCGGCGCCTCAAGTGGCCTTGGGCGTTGCATTGGTGTCGGCCTCGCACAGCGTGGCGCCCAGGTCGCGTTGCTTGCCCGGCGTCGCGCACGCATCGAGGCTGCCGCCAACGAAGCGGGCCCGGATACAGTCGCCATCGAATGTGATGTCACCGACGAGAAATCGTGTCGAGCGGCCATCAGCGATGCCGCCGATGCGCTTGGCGGCATCGACTCCCTCATCTACACGCCCGCGATAGGGCCACTCGTCCGGATGGTCGACACCGATGCGGAAACGTGGCGGCGCGTTTTCGATACCAACGTCATCGGCGCAGCGCTGGTGACGGCGGCGGCGGTGCCACACTTGACGGCCTCGGCGGGCAAGGCCGTCTACCTTTCTTCTGACGCAGGACCTTTTGGGCCGCCCTGGCCCGGCCTCGGCGCCTATGGCGTGAGCAAGGCTGCGCTCGAGCAACTCGTCGATGCCTGGCGAGCCGAACACCCGGATATCGGCTTCACCTGCCTGATCGTGGGGGAGTGCGGAGGTGGCGAGGGCGACGCGGCGACAGGCATGAACATCGGTTGGGACATGGACCTTGCGATGAAAGCCGTTCCGCTGTGGTCATCGCGTGGCTGCATGCCGGGCAAGTTGATGCCGGTCGAAGACCTCATCGAGGTGGTGCACACCATTTTGCGGACCAACGCATCGACGTCGATGCCGGTTGTCGTTGCGCGAGGCGCTCCCGCGAGCCCGGTAGCGTTTCCGGATCCCAGTTAGTGGCGGCAGAGCCTCTGGGTCGGCGAAACTGTTGAACGCGAACTTAATTCTGGCCGCCGGACCCGACCACGTCCTTTACAGTTGCGCTGATAACGACGAGCGAAGGAGACGCCGGATGGCGTGGTTCCTGGCCCTCCAGGGCCCATCCCACACACCCCATCAGTCATTGGTCTACGAGCTTCAAGACGGGGTGGATATGGACAAGATCGCCGAGGAGCTGGTCAGTTCAGCCACGCTGGATCGGGTCGTACCCATTCCCGCGGTGCTGTCGCAAAACAAGCGTCGACATCAGAAAGTGACGCTGTACGTCCGGCCCGCTGCCTGGGGCCTGTGGGCGTTTTACGAGCTGTCCGAAGAAGACCGGAAACAACTCTTAAAGGACAACCCGGTGATCAACGCCCTCGCCCAAGCGCAGCAGCGCGGAAAGGGAAACGCGGCCGGACAGCGCGGTCCGATGACCGTGCAAATCAATCCGCTCACCGGCCAGGTAGGACCCGCTTCGCAGGCTAACCCCAGCTAGACGCCGCAGCGCAGGGCGCTATGCGGTGTTTTCACCAGTCGCCCGCTCGTCGGCGACCGACACGGCCGCGAGCGTGGTAAGCATTCCGACTGCTGCGCGGTGCCAAGTGAACATCTCGGCACGCCGCCGCGCACAGGCCCGCCGGTGCTCTTCGGGCCTGGTGACGATTGCGCTGACCGCTTGTGCGATGGCCGCGGGGTCGTTGTCGGCCAGGGCTCCACTGTCTGCGGTGATGATTTCGCCGAGCGCCGACGTACGGGAAACCACGGCCGGCGTGCCACACGCCAATGATTCCAGCGCAGCCAGCCCAAACGTTTCGTGCGGTCCTGGCGCAACTGCGGCATCAGCCGAAGCCAGCAGCGCGGCCACCGCGTGCCGATCGGAAACGAAACCGGTGAAATCGATTGGTAATCGCGCGGCCTGCCGTTGCAACCTAGCGCGCAACGGGCCGTCGCCCACGACGACCAGGCGGGCATCGACACCGGCGGCACACAGTTCGGCGACCGCGTCGATGCTGCGATCGGCCCGCTTTTCTACCGACAGCCGGCCGCAGTGCACCAGCAGGATTTGCGACGGCGTGGCCCAGCGCTGACGTACCAGGGCGGAGCGCCGGCACGGGTGGAAGGTTTCCAGGTCCACGCCCAGCGGGATGGTGACGGTATTCGGTGCGCCGATGCGATCGAATTCTTCGCGGGCAAACCCGGTGGTGCATACCACGGTGTCGTAGTTGGCCGCCGTGCGCCGGTTGGCGAAATCAGCGAACGCCCTCGCGGTCCGACCCGGAAGTAACTGGCCCGCAAGGCGATCAAGACGCTCGTGAGAGATCATCACAGTGGTGGCGCCGTGTTTGCGACCCCAGCGGCCCAATGATCTCAACGTGAGCCGGTCAGAGACCTCCAGGGTGTCTGGCCGCAGTGCTTCCAGCAGTGCTCGCACCGGTCCCGGCAGCACCGCACGGTAGCCGCCTGTCAACGGAATCAGCCTGGCGGGCACGGTGATTCGAACTACGCCCGTGGGCAGCTGGATCTGCCCAGCATGCCGAGCCGGGACGATCAAAAACACCTCGTGGCCCGCGGCGCAGTATTCCGCGCCCAGCCGGTCCACGGCGGTACGAAGGCCGCCGGAGCGAGGTCCGTAAAAGTTGGCGACCTGAACGACACGCATACTCCTCAGCAGAACCGCTGCTCGTGTGCGGTCAACGATCTGACATCGACGGTTGGCTGAACACCCCGTGAACTCCAAGGACCGAACAGGCCGACGGATGTCAGGTGGCGATTGGCCGAAGGCGGAAGAGCCTGATCTCGCGTGGTGCGCAGCTGGCGCGGTAGCGCTCGTAACCGGCATAAAAGTCGGTGGCCACGGCCCATGCCGAGGCGCGGGCGTCGCCGGCGAGCAGTTCGGCGCGGTACTGCGCGGGCGGACCCTTGAACTCGACCGTGCACTCGGGGTGCGCCAGCAAGTTGGTACTCCACGCTGGGTGTGGCGGGCGACCATAGTTGGAGCCGATCGCCAGCAGCCCGTCCGAGTCGTCGATCAGTACCAGCGGTAGGGTGCGCGGCAGCCCGGACTTCGCGCCGGTAGTCGTGACCAGTCCCACCCTGTCGATCCCGGCCGAGCTGAGCCGACCGTGTGTCCGAGGGATCACCACTTTGTCGATACGGGGAGCCAGGTGCACGAGGAACCGGTAGCCGGCCGGACTCATGAGCGCGCGCTCCACCAGCACCTCATCTAGCCGCAGCCGCCGCCCGCGAATTGGACTTTCTCGCCGAAGGGACACGGGTCGACGGTACCCAATACCCGCTATCCCCATGAGCTGTTTGAGAATCCGTCGCCGGTCACATCAGCGCGCCGTTACACACTGCGGCCCGTGTGTATTCCGCAAGCGATACGAGCCCTATTTGGAATCACTGAGCGGAGTCTAAAATTGGCTCAATTCCTCGGATTAACCCGCCGAAGCGCGCGGTAGGCTTGGGGTTTCGGGGGAATGGGGATGAAGAACGATGCGCCATTTAACGGCCGCGTTAGCCGTTGTCGGCATCTGCATCCTCGGCGCAGGTTGCGGTGCCGGTAGCAACCAAGCGAGTGTTAAATCGACGACGACCAAGATATCGCTCATCCCGCGCCCGGTTGTTGAGCGTGAGCTCGATGCGTTGCTGCTTCTCCCGGAGCAGATCAACCCCGTGATGGGCGCGAACGGAATGGCGGTCACCAGAAGGCACGACGCGATGTCGGATGACAGCGCCACCATGCAGCCCAAGGAATGCCTTGCCATCGACGGCGCGGCGCAAGCCCAGGTCTACGCCGACAGTGGCTTTACCTCGGTGCGGGATCAGGCACTGAACGATGGCGATAACTTCACCCATTACGCCGAGCAAGCGGTGGTGCTGTTCCCTACCGCCAAACAGGCCGGCCTCTTCTTGATCGCCTCGGCCCTACGTTGGCCGGCCTGCCATAGCTACACCCACATCCAGTCCGGAACACAATGGACTGTCGGGCCGATATCAGATACCAACGGTGCACTGAGCACGATTGCAACGCAACAAAATGCCAGGGCCGGCGGTTGGGCCTGCGGTCGGGCGTTAGCGCTCAAGAACAACGTCATCGTCGATGTCAACACCTGCAGCCCCGACCCGAAGAACTCAGCCGTCGACATCGCCAATCAGATCGCCGCCAAAGTGCCGACGCGGTAAGGCCTTTCGCGCCGTCACTCGGTGTCGGCGGGGTCGAGCAGTCGCACCTCCTCGAGGTCCATTACCGACTGCAACTCGCGTAGCACGATGTCGTCGATCCGATTTTGGTCGCGCAGCTCGATGATCGCGCGGCGCTTGTGTTCGAGCACGCCAAGGCGGACCCGTCGAAGCAGATCGCTGCGCTCGGCTACCTCATTAGAACCCTCAGCGTCGCCGCCGGCTTCCACGAGTGCCGCGTGTTCTTGGTATTCCTTGTGCAGACGCCTCAATAGTTCATCGCTGACGCCGATTTCACCGGCGACTACCGGCAGGGCTTCGAGAGCGGCCTGGGAGCCACGGCAGCGGGCCAGTTGCAATTCATCAGCGTGACTTACGTCTTCGGGCATCCGGGCCCAGCGCACGACGTCGGGCAGCGTGGTGCCTTGGATGAGGACGGTGACCAGAATCACGACGCAGACGACGAAGACGATGAGGCTGCGATCCGGAAACGGGGCACCGCTGTGCGTCGTCAGTGGGACGGCCAACGCCGCGGCGAGCGACACGGCGCCACGGAACCCCGCCCAGTTGGAGACCACGCGGTGGCGCCAACTGACACGTCGGGTGCGCTGCACCTCGCGCCGGTCCAGCGTGCGAATCAATACGGTGACGGCTTCCGTACAGGCAAACCGACTCATGATGATCACGCCGGTGACGGCAAGAGCCAGTAATGCGGCGTGGCGAAGCCCGCCGTCGACGCCGGCAATAGCGCGCACCGCGTGAGGCATTTGGGTGCCGACGAACACCCAAAGCGAGCCGTTGATCAGGAACGTCGCGAGATCCCAGAATGCAAAAGTCTGGAGGCGGGAACGAGCCCGGGTCACATGCGGCGCGGCGTAGGCGAGCATGAGGGCCGACACCAGTACTGCGACGACGCCACTGCAATGAATTGCTTGGGCGAGCAAAAACGCGGCGAATGGCGTGAGCAGGCTGAGCGCGCCTTCCTCTTGCGGTGCGTCGATTCTGCGGCGCACTTGCGTCACCGCAAGCCCGACCAGCAGCCCGGCGCAAATGCCACCGAGGTAGGAACCGATGAAGCGGGCCGTCAAGGCGGCCGGGCTGACCGGGTTACCGCCGACGGCAACGGCGACGCTCACGGTGAACAGGACGAGCGCGGTCCCGTCGTTGATGATGCTTTCCGCCTTCAACACGGTGACCGTCCGGCGCGGTAACTGTTTCGCCAGGCCGGCCACGGCGGCGGCGTCGGTAGGGGAGAGCACGGCACCCAGCACCGACGCCGCGTGTGACTCCATTCCGAACGCCCGCGCCGTCCAGGACACCGCTACCGCGGTGACGATCACCAACCCGACACTGAGAAAAACAATGACGCGCACGTTCGCGCGAATCTCGCGGAAGCTGGTGTTCAGGCCTTCCCAATACAGGATCGCGGGCAAGAACAGCAGCAGCACGATCTCCCCATCGAGCCGCACGCCGCCGAACTGAGGGATCAACCCCAGCAGTGTCCCGAGCAGGATTAGCAGAACCGGTGGGCCCACTCGATAGCGGCGGCCAATGACCGTCCCGACGATCACTGTGGCAAAGAGCGCAACGATTACGACAAGCCCAAACACCAGCACATCATCCTGTACGAACTGGTGACGGGCGCGATGTGGGTCAGGACCGGTAGGGAATTCGCAGGTCGTCGAGTAGCCGGCGCACGCGGCGTTCGATCTCGTCGCGGATGGGCCGGATCGCGGCGGCGTCTTTGCCGGCCGGATCGTCAAGGGACCAATCCTCGTATCGACGGCCGGGCAAGGTTGGGCCGGTGTCGCCGCAACCCATGCTGACGATTACGTCGGCGGCTTGGATGATCTCACCGGTCCACGGTTTGGGGTATTCGCCGGAGATATCGATACCCCGCTCGGCCATGACGGCGACGGCAGCGGGGTTGATCTCGCCTTTAGGCTCGGAACCACCCGACCACACCACAGCGCCGCCACCGGCGAGATGGTTGAAAAATCCCATGGCCATTTGGGATCGGCCCGCGTTGTGGTTGCACAGGAACAACACGACCAGCTGGTAATCATTTGATTTGCCATTAATTTTGGCGATAGCATGCAATTGCTGCCGCGCGAAGCGCTCTGCCAGCAGTGGCAAGAAGTCGCGAACGGTCGCGTGGGCGGCCAACCTTTCGTACGAGGAGCAAACCAACCGTTCGACGGTGTCCACATCGAAATCTTCGGCGAATTCGGTCTGCAATCGCACCGCGGCTGATTTAAGAGCGTGACCCTCGTCGACGGACACCTCGATGTCCAGCGCTGGCTGGTCGGCGGCGTGGTAGCTCATTGCCTCTATGGTCAGCGCGACGCAGCCGCAAGTCAATCAGCGCAGGTTGGGTACCAAGACGATCACAGGCGCATACCGATCGACCCGGTGATCTGGCGCGGTCGGCTGCTTGCGCAAATTATGGATCACGCTCGCGCAATATCCACATCGGCGCGATCGGATATTCGCATGCTCGATAGGAGGTAAGCACGGCATGACGGCGGAAGCGCACGGTGGTCGCATCCTCGACACCGCGAAGGGCATTCTCATCGGCCTTCGTAGGTGTCCCTCAGAAACTGCTTTCCACGAGTTGCTTAGTGCGGCACAACGTCACAGGATGCCGGTGTTCGCAATGGCCTGGGAGCTCGTGCATCTCGCTAATGGTGGCAACAATTCAGCCCACACTTGCGCCGACGCGCAGTCGGCGGCGCGTGACGAATGGGGTCCGCTCTTCGCCGGCTCCGCGGTGTCGGTCGGTTGAGAGTTCAGCGCCGCGCGGAGTTTGTCAGAGGTTGACCGTTGGCTGCATGCAGCAGACAGATGACGGTACTCGGGGCGGGATTGTCAGAGGTTCGATCCTGATTGGAGTCGATCAGGTACGTCACCGCCAGTGAGCTGCCGTCGACGGATTGCCCGGTGTACCGAGAAAGTCCGGCAGCGCAATCCCGGTTGGCGACATCGGCGATCGCGGTATTAACCGCCAGCGGCCCCCGAAGATAAACCTCTGCCGCGTGAGCGGTCGCACAGTCGACAACGGTGACCGTGACCACGCTGGGGTCGCTCGGTGGAAGCTCCGCCAAGCAATCACCGACCTGTAAGTCAATCCACTTCTCGGTGCGCGGATTTCGCGTTGCGGGCGGGGCAGCCACCGCGGTTGTGGTGCTGACCGGAGTCGCGGCCGCGGTTGTCGATGGACGGTTCGTTGACGTCTGCCCAGGCTTGAGATCGCCCGTGCCGCAGGCCAACAGCAGCGTCAGCGCGGCTACTGAGGCGGCCAAGCCGAATCCCGCGTTCATCTCGCAACCAGCGCCGGATCGCGCGGCTGCTTAGAGATGACCCGCGGCGTAATTCGCTGCCTGGTCAACCATCCCGTCGTCGGCGTAAGCGGCATGTGCGGCCCAGTCGCCACCCTCAGAACAGACCGGATCGTCGCCGGCGCACAACTCCAGTGTCTTGGGCTGATACAGCGGACCGATGACAACGGGCGGCGCGCCGACCGTATCCATGAACCGGTTTGACGGCGTGCCAAACAGGGTGACGGCGGCGACGTGGTTGGCCACGTCGACTGGCATCGGCTTCGGCACGTCGGCAGCGTCGACCCCATCGGGTATTGCGGCCGAGGTGACGAAACCCATCACCGCCGCGCCTTGGGAATACCCGCCGAGCACCATTTTGGTTTTGGGACAGGTGGCCGCCATCGACTCAACGTGATCGCCGGCATCTCTGATTCCGTCGACCGCGGTGGGAAAATCTGTGGTGGCAGGGTAATCGACCGCGTATACGCCGAAGGACTTCGGCCCGATCTTCGACTGAAGTGAATCGACGAATGCCTGTCCGATTGCGCCGACACCCGGTGCCTCGGTGGTGCCCCGGGCGAATACCGCTTCCACGTCGGGGCAGCCCTCGGCGGACGCGGATGGAATCGAGACACCCAGTACGGCCCACGTCATAACGACAGCGGCGAAGAATCTAGCGACGAAACGTGTACACACGTCTCAGATATTGCCATATCGCCTTGGCGGTGCGCGGGACCAGACCCGGGTCGGCGCTAGTAACGCTGGAGCGAGAACGGATACGTGACGGTTCCGCCGGGTGCGCCTCCGCAGCCGGCGTCGAAGGTGGAATCCACCGAACCGGCCAGCGTCACCGCATCCCATGAATACGTGTCGTGCGAAGGCAGGAAGTACACCGTGCAGCGAACCCCATCGGGCACGTCGACGACCATCGTGTAGCGACCGTTGGCGAGGTGTGCATCTGCGTTCCAAGGCTCCGCTTGCCCATTGGGCCTCGGCGTGCCCTGCACATGGACGCAGTCCGGAGCAGGGGATTGGCATTTCCTGACCTCCCAGAGCCAGGAGTGGCCCGGATCCCGCGTCGTCTCGACTTCGTAGTTGCCGATCAGCATGCCGGCTGCGGCGCTCGGCGCGAGGGCTATTGCGGCCGCCGTGAACGCCACGCCGATGGCCACCGTCTTCGGGGTCTGCACGGGTTCCCTCCGTTCCTTGCCGCCGCGGGCTTGCGCCGAATCATAAGCTGCTGACGCCCCGGGCCTTTGCGGAATGCGCCGGAATCAGCCCGGCGACGTCCAGGCGATGGGCAGCGTCTTGATGCCGTGGATGAACGGCGACAGCAACCGGGCCGGCTCCTCGGTAGCGACGACGTCGGGTATCTCGCGGTGCAGTTCCTCGAACATGACCCCGATCTCGCGACGAGCCAGGTTGGCTCCCAGGCAGAAATGGGCGCCCCCGCCACCGAAGCCGACGTGCGGATTCGGGTTGCGGGTGACGTCGAACTTCCACGGGTCGGCGAACTTCGACTCGTCGCGATTGGCCGAGCAATACCACAGCGTCGCTTTGTCTCCGGCGGCCATCTTGGTTCCGCTCAGTTCGAAGTCGCGGGTGAGCGTGCGTCGCATATAGATCACCGGCGACGCCCACCGCACAATCTCCTCCACCGCCGCATGCGATACACCGTCGAAGTCGGTCCACCACGTCTGCCGTTGCTCGGGGTAATGCGTGAGTGCAAGCAGGCCGTGGCTGATCGCATTGCGTGTCGTCTCGTTGCCGGCGACCGCCAGCAGGATGAAGAACGACGCGACCTCCGCCGAGGTCAACCGCTCGCCGTCAACCTCCGCCTGCACCAGGCTGGTGGTCAGGTCCTCATGAGGATTGCTGCGGCGGTCCTCGGCCAGCGCGGTCGCGTAGCCGCCGATTTCCATGGATACCTGAGCGAACTCCTCGAAATCGGTTGCCAGGTCGGGGTCGCCGAAACCGAGGATCACGTTGGTCCGGTGGAAGATCCGTTGATGGTCCTCCTCGGGAATCCCCATCATGTCGCAGATGACCTGCAACGGCAGCGGCCCGGCCAGCTCGCTGACCGCCTCGCCCTTGCCGTCGGGATGAGCGGCGATCATCGACGCGACCAGCCGGTGGGCCCGTTCGCGCACCGACGCCTCGATCCGGGCCACCACCTTGGGGGTGAACGCCCTGCTGACGATCGACCGCAACCGCTGGTGTCGCGGATCGTCGAGCACGATCATCGAACCGAAGAACGCGGCGACCTCCGGCGGTTGATCGTTGATGGTGATACTCGGACTCGAGCTGAACACTTCCGGATGACGACTGGCGTAGAACACGTCGTCGAGTCCGGTCAGCGCCCAATGTCCGGCGCCTTCTTCGAACCCCTCCTGGACGGGCTCAGGCCAGAATGAGATCGGCGCTTCGCGCCGCAGTGTGGCAAACGCGCCGTGGCGCAGATCGTCGTCGAGTGCCCAAAAGTCCCACGTGCCCAGATCAATATCGGCGAGCGCAACCTCGGGCGGCGCCGTGCCGTTCACTCGAGTCGCAATGCCCATGTCGACCGTCCTCATGGTTGAGCGGGCTACATGGGCGAGCCTAAACCGCCCTTGGCCGATCTTGAAGGCGAGTCGAGGAACTGCTGGGGTTTTACACGACTCCTAGAGGACGCCACCAAAGGTGACCATCGAGACGCAGCTACTACCCCACGAGGACGCCCTTGCCTGGGTTTGGCTACGACTACGCCAAAGGAGTGTCCTTAGTGTCGCGGTCGGTCCGTGAATGTTCGTCGGAGGTATAGGTCCAAACCGTCGGTGTGATGTGCGTTCCCGAGCGCGCCGATATACCTGTCGGGACGTATGAGAGCGTAACCTCCCGATGGCATGTGATATCGCTGCTGGACTTGTCGTTCTGCATCCAGTACGACCAAAGCGTGATCAGCAGAGGGTGACTTGGCGTCGCCAATGACGTGAACGACCTGCAGCTCTTCAGCGTAATCCGAGGCAGCGGCTGCAACGTTCTGGTGGCTAGCGCCCACGGCGAGCAGCGTGTGGCGTTCGTTGTCGAAGACGTCGAACAGTGTCGCCGCCGTACCGCTCGAGGGGTGTGTGACCTCGGCGTTGGGTGCCCTGTCGCCGACGGCCAGCGGGCTTTGCCTTTTGGCACGGCTGCGGGCCCGATAGGTGACATCGACCTCCGAGATGGCGCGTGCCAGTCTGTGTTGTCGACCGGGGCGAGACATCACGCGTGATGCGATGTTGCGCCGGGCGGCTGTCGCCAGTGGGTTGCCGAGCAGCACCAGGCGCGTGAATGTGCGGGTGCCCTTGACCAACCGATTTACTACAGGAGCTCGTTCGTCCTGGTAAGTGTCCAATAACTGGCGCGGGGCGCGATTTAGCGCCACGCCGGCAAGCTTCCAGCCGAGATTGAATGCATCCTGGATGCCGGTGTTCATCCCTTGCGCGCCGACTACCGAGTGGATGTGGGCGGCGTCGCCGGCCAGAAAGACTCGGCCAACGCTATGCCGCTCGACTTTTCGTTGATTGATCCGAAACCGCGCCGTCTGATTGACTGCGGTGACCCGCGCTCCCTCGGGGGAGCATTTCTCCACCGCGCGTTGTATTTCAGAGAAACTCACGTCGCCCTCTGGCGCCTGCCCTTTGGGGTAGCCCACGGCGGTGCGATATGCCCCCGACGGCATCGGGAAGTACGCAACGAAGCTGCCGCGGTTGAGGAATGCAAGGAATTGGTCGTGCGGCATCGACCAGTCCAGGCGCAGGTCCGCCACGGCGAAATTCTCCTCGAACGCCGTTCCGGCGAATGGCACCCCCAGCTGGGTTCGGACCCTGCTGCGCGCACCGTCGCAGCCCACCAACCAGTCACACTCGGTTAGCTCGATGCGTCCATCGGCATGCCGCAGTGTGGCCTGAACGCCATTTCGATCTTGAGTGAGGGCAGTCAATTCGACCGGTCGTTTCACCGTCACACCAAACTCGGCCAGTCGGGCGGCTAACAGCGCTTCGGTCTGGCTCTGCGGCAACATCAAGGTGAATGGGTATGGGGTATCGAGGCCGTTCATATTCACATGGATGATGCGCTTGTTTTCGCTGAACACGCTGAACGCGCCAACCGGAAGCCCGCGATCAACGGCGGCATCCGCGACCCCGATCGTGTCGAATAGCTCCAGTGTTCTCGGCTGCACGCCGAGCGCCCGTGTGTCGTCGTGCATTTCGGCGGAAGCATCAACAATTTCGACGTCGACGCCGCGGCGGGCCAGTTCGATCGCCATCGTCAGACCGGTGGGGCCAGCGCCGACAATAAGTACTGTGGTATTCATTTCTTCACCTTCTTTGTGGATGAAAGGACTGCCAGAAGCGGGTGCACGTGGGTCTCGGTATCCAGCGGAGGAATGCGTGACCGATCCGACCGCGGCGCGGCGAGCAATCCATGCTGCAGCACTTGAATAATGACCGGACCCACCAGCATCCGGGCGGCCGCGACCACATCGGTCTCACCGATAAGCCCAGCGTCGCAAGCGCTTTCCAGCAGGGCCGCAGCGCGGCCTAATGAACGCTCGGGAACCGACCGCCAAAAGATCTCGGCGACGTTGGGCAACCGTGGCGTTTCGGCAATAACGACGCGGGCGAGCTCTATATAGTCGCGCTGCATTAGTTGGCTGCCGAGCAATCTGGTGAAGTCCAGTAACGCATTCTTTAGGTCAGCTCGGCTGCGCAGCCGAGGTATCGGCTCCTGATCTCCTCGACCGGTCGAGATGAGGTGTTGCAGCACATCAGCCAACACGGCGTCCTTGTTCGGATAGCGCGAGTACAACGTTTCCTTGGAGACGCCAGCCTCCTTGGCCAGATCAGATGTGCTGACCCGGCCGAAACCCCGCTGCAAGAACAGGCGGGTGGCGGCCTTTCGGATCTGCACGACCTTTGGGTCGTCGTCACGAAGCTCGTCCATCGACGACTCCTCCCGTTGGCGAACCGTACCGTACGGTTCGATTCTAGCGTTCTTCCGGCTCGCTGTCGAGCTGGCCGGCGCGGCCCGCTCCTCGCCGTGGCGTTTCTAACCGGCCGCGCGGTTCGGCGGATCTTGCAGGACAGGCGCCGCGGCGGACAGGATGGCGTCGCGATCGCCGTTGAGCGGTGGATAGATTCGCTGGGTGTTGATTGTGCGTTTGATGGCCTTCGCGACTTCGCCGCTTGCAACGACCTGGCGGTCCCACCCTTCGGTGTAGACCGCACCGGCCGGACCCAAGTCAAGAACCGTGACGTACCACGGGATGCGCAGCGCCAGTATCGGCTCACCAAGTAGGTCGCCGACCACGTTGTAGCCGGCGTAGCGGCCCATTGGCCTGCCGTGCTGGCATGACATCACCGATACATGCTCGTCGTCCATCCGGGCCGCTGCGACGTCACCGGCCGCGAACACCGCTGGCACCGCGACCACTCGCAGGTAGTCGTCGACCGGGAGCCGGCCCAAATGGTCACATTCGACGCCGAACTGCGCGGTCATCGGGTTGGCACGGATGCCCGCGCACCAGATCACCGTGCGGGTCTCAATTCGTTCGCCGGTGCTCAGCATGACCCCGCGGTCGTCTACTTCGCGCACAGCCACCCCAGTGCGTGTCTCAATCCCCATGGCGGCCAGCGCCTGCTCGATCACCTGTCGCGCCGAAGCTCCCATGTCAGAGCCGACGTGGGCGTTGTGGTCGATGAGGACCACCCGCGTCGCGCGCTCCGACGCATCCGCGAGTCGACCGGGCAGCTCGCAAGCGGTCTCAATACCAGTCAGCCCGGCGCCGACTACGACCACCGTGTTGGTCGCCACGTCGGCAGGACCGCAGGCCAGTGCCGCGAGGTGCCCGCCGAGCTTCGTCGCGCTATCGAATGTGTCCACGTCGAAACCGAATTCGGCCAGGCCGGGGATGTCGGGCTTGATGAGCTGGCTGCCCAGAGCGACCACGAGACGGTCGTACGTTCGTGACCCACCCGAGTACGTCACGGTGCGGGTAACCGGGTCGATCCCGGTGATTTCCGCGGCGATGTGCGTGACACCAGCCGGGCCCAAGATGTCATCCAGCGGGATGCGGCTCGGTGTCAAGTCGGCCTCGTAGTTGCGCACACGGATGTCATGGAATGGCCGAGAAGTAATCGCCGTCACGCCGACGGCGCCGGGGGCGACATCGAGCTCCTGCAGGCGCCGAGCGGCCCCCAGCGCCGCCCATAGACCGGCGAATCCCGAGCCGAGGACCAAGATGTCTAGCACGCGATCCGCGGCCGGCTGAGCGGTCACTGGCCTGCTCCGACAGCCAGGACGGTGCAGCCGACGGTATGCCGGTCTTCGATCGCCTGGTGAGCACGCGCTGCCTGCTCTAGGCCAAAGGTGCGGCCGATGGTCAACCGCAATTCTGCGGACTGCGTGTACGCGGTCAATGCCGCGATTGCGGATGCTGTCCGCTCGGGCCGTTCAAGCGCGCCAAACAGCGAATAGCCCGCCACAACAGCGTTGAGATCCATCATGCGCATCGCGTCCGGCCGCGCCGGGACCCCGCTGGCCGCCCCGAAGCAGACGAGGCGCCCGAACGGCGCCAGCATGGAGAGGCTATCGGCGGAGATGTCGCCGCCGACTGAATCCAGAACGACGTCGGGGCCCCTGCCGTTGGTGGCGGCCAACAGGTCGTCCCTCCAATGCGGGACTCGGTAATTAATCGCAGCATCAGCGCCAAGGCCGCGAACGTGCTCAAGCTTTTCCGGATCACCGGCTGTGCCGATGACCCTACCGGCTCCCAGCAGACGGGCCAATTGCACTGCAAGGCTGCCCACCCCACCAGCCGCGGCGTGCACCAGCACCACATCTGCGGGCTCCATCCGGCCGGCTTCGGTCAGAGCCTGGTAGGCGGTAATTCCTTGAACCGGAAGTATGCTCGCCCCGCCGAAACTCAATGTGTCGGAAATCGAGATGATCGCGTCGACGTCAGCTACGGCGAACTCTGCGTAGCCGGCATCCACCCGGGCAGCGACGCGGTCGCCGACTGCTACGGCTGAGACGCCCGTACCGATCTGGGCGATCCTGCCCGCGACTTGCACTCCGATCCCATACGGCAATGCGCCCGGGGTACCCAGCGTCCCGCGCCTTTTCATGATGTCGCCGTAAGTCACCCCAGCGGCGACGACCTCGATCAATACCTGCCCGGGGCCGGCTACGGGGGTGGGCACGTCCTCCGCCCGCAGAACGTCGGGACCGCCGGGTTCGTGGATGCGTATTGCTTTCACTTGTCAGACACCTCCATCGTACCGAACCGTACCGTTCGCTTTTCATCGTACCGAACTGTACGGTTCGCGCAATAGGCGGGCCAGGCGCGCGTGGCGCGTGGCAGTCGGCCAGTTCATCGATCCGTGTCCGCATTTCACTGCTCAGATCTGGCCTGACGGAGCGAATTCGATTGTTGCGCAAATACTCTCGTACATATATCGGCTACAGCATCGGCTGTGCCATCGTCTGGGCCGTCATCCTGGCCACGGTGTGGACGCACACGGGAGATGCCACCCGGCACACGTTTGCGGTGTTCTTCGGCGGATGGGCGACCGGTTGGCTGTCGGCGAGCATCGCCCGCGTCGTCTACCCACCGCCGAAAACCACGCAGAACGGTTGATGCCGGTCGGTGACGTCGCCGCGCGGTCGAAGCGTCAGTGCGAGCAGACCGTGCGGGCAGGTGCCCCGGTCGCGGTCGCCTGGCTGACCACGTTGCCGTCGAGCAGGATCGTGCAAGTGATCGAGCCGGGGCCCTGCGCGCTGATCACGAACACGTTCCCGACGGGGGTAGTGAACTGCGTCTGCCATGGCAACGGCACGTGTGCTTGCTGAGTCTGGCCGGTCTGGCCGGTGTCGGTCTGATACGAGATGTAGTCCGCCACCGGGGCGCTGCCACTCAACTGATAGGTCACCACCTGGTTCAGTGGGCCCGTTGCGTTTGCCACCCCGCAAGTGCCTACCGTCGTCGCGAAAGCGGCCAGCACCGCAAGCAGGCGTGGCGTAGGCGACAGTTGGCTGGTCATGGTCATCTAACGCGACATGGTGTCACTCCGGCCAAAGGCGTGGGGACGTTTTAGTGTCTTTTCACGGAAGAAGGCGATTCTTGAACCAACGTCAGCTGATCGTCGTAGAGGCTAGTGATGACTGAACAGCCGGAGGAGTCCGGACGCTCGGGCCCTGCCCGCCTGAGCAGGCGCGACGTGCTACGCGGCGCCGCGGTAGTTGGAGCCTTGCTGGCGGCGGACCTCGGTGCGCTGCTCTACGCGAACAATTGGATCGGTCCCGCGCGGTTGACGCCGCGGGTTTTCCTCGAGGCCTTTGCCAAGGTGTTCGGTCGACAACCGGGGTTCCGCAAGAACCACGCCAAAGGTGTCGCCGTCACCGGCTACTTCGACAGCACCGGCAACGGCCGGACGCTGTCCACAGCGGCGGTGTTCGCGCCCGGTCGCACACCCGTTGCCGGCCGGTTTTCGTTGGCCGGCGGCAATCCGCATGCCGCTGATGCGTCGTCGACTGCGCGCGGGCTTGGCCTGGCGTTCGGATTCCCGGGTGGAGAGCAGTGGCGGATGGCGACGCTGAACCTTCCGGTCTTCCTTGACAATTCACCGCAAGGCTTCTACGACCGGCTGATCGCCTCGGCCGTGGTTCCCGGCACCGGCAAGCCCGATCCGACGGCGATGGCGCGGTTTCTCGCCGCACATCCGGAAACGGCGCGGGCCATGGACATCGTCAAGCAGCATCCGCCGACGCCCGGCTTCGCCGACAGCGTCTACCGCGGGTTGAACGCCTTCTACTTCGTCAACGAATCCGGCTCGCGAGTACCGGTGCGGTGGTCGCTGACTCCGCTGCAGCAGGCGCTGCCTCCCTCATCGGGGCCGAACGGGTTGTTCGATGCGCTGGTCCGGCAGCTGCGGGCCGGCCCGCTGCGCTGGCGCCTGGTGCTGACCGTCGGCGCGGCGGCCGATCCGACGCACGACGCCACGCAGCCCTGGCCTGCCGATCGGCCCAGCGTCGACGCCGGGCTGCTCACCCTCGACTCGGTCGAAACCGACGCCCGCGGCAACGCGCGAGATGTCAACTTCGATCCGCTAGTGCTGCCGGCCGGCATCGAGGCGTCCGACGATCCGCTGCTCAGCGCGCGATCGGCCGTCTACGCCGCGTCATATCGGCGCCGCACCGGCGAGACCGGAAGCCCACCCGCGGTGCAGGTCGACAAGGTCGCGCTGTGACCGGCGAGGTCGGACCCGGCCGCTATACGGCGTTGACCAGGGTCCTGCACTGGTTGACGGCCGTGCTGGTGTTCTGCGCGTTGTTCATCGGCTTCGTGATGGTGAACTCGCTGGGCGAATATGCGGGGCTGGTCATGATTCACCGGACGCTGGGCGTGACCATCCTGGTGGTGGTGCTGGTGCGTCTCGTCAACCGGTTGACCCATCGCGCGCCGGCACTGCCCCCGACGGTGGGGACGCTGGAACGCAAGATCGTGGTGCTGTCCGAGGTATCGCTGTATGCGATGCTGCTGATCCAGCCACTACTCGGCTGGGCCATGGTTTCGGCCGCGGGGGGACCGGTGGTCGTGTTCGGCTCGCTTCGGCTTCCGCGCATCGCGCCGTTCGACGCGCAATTGTTTTGGCTGCTGCGGCAAGCTCATTCGGTCGTCGCATATACGTTGATGGCCGCGATCGCCGCGCACGTATCCGCGATCCTGCTGCACACATTGACATTGCGCGACCGGATGCTGGCGAGAATGACATTCCGGTTTGGCCCGAACGACGACCGCGCCCGCTTAGGGTGAATCGGGGGTTGTCGATCGAAAGGTGACGCATGGCTAAGCGGGTCGTGATTTGGGGTACCGGTTTCGTCGGCAGGATGGTGATCGCCGAAATCGTCAAACATCCGCTCTTCGAGTTGGTCGGCGTCGGCGTCAGCAATCCGAAGAAAGTTGGTCGCGACGTCGGCGAGATCTGCGGGCTGGCCGAACCGGTCGGCATCACCGCCACCGACGATATCGACGCGCTGATCGCGCTCAAGCCCGATGCGCTGGTGCATTACGGCCCGACCGCGGCGCACGCCGACGACAACATCGCGCTGATCACGCGGTTTCTCCGGGCCGGGATCGACGTGTGCTCGACGTCGATGACGCCGTGGGTCTGGCCGACCATGCATCTGAATCCGCCCAACTGGATCCAGCCGATCACCGAGGCCTGCGAGTTGGGCGAGTCGTCGTGTTTCAGCACCGGCATCGACCCGGGCTTCGCCAACGACCTGTTCCCGATGACGCTGATGGGGGTGTGCTCTGAGGTCCGCACGGTGCGGGCATCCGAGCTGCTGGACTACACCAATTACGAGGGCGACTACGAGAACGAGATGGGCATCGGACGCGAGCCCGAATTCCGCCCCATCCTGGAAAACCGCGATGTGCTGATTTTCGCGTGGGGCGCCACCGTGCCGATGATCGCGCACGCCACCGGCATCATGCTCGACGAGATCACCACCACGTGGGACAAGTGGGTGACGCCCAACGAGCGCAAGACGGCCAAGGGCATCGTTCCGCCTGGGCACGTTGCCGCAGTCCGGTTCACCATCAACGGGGTCTACAAAGGCCAGACCCGCATCCAGCTCGAGCATGTCAACCGCATCGGCCTGGACGCCGCGCCCGACTGGCCGGCCGGCACCAAAGACGACGTCTACCGGGTGGACATCGAGGGCACGCCGAGCATCTCCCAGGAGACCGCATTCCGGTTCACCGATGGCTCGGGACGTGACGCAGCCGCCGCCGGATGTCTGGCTACCGGGATGCGTGCGCTCAACGCGGTGCCGGCCGTCAACGAACTCTCGCCGGGCTGGGTCACTCCGCTCGATCTGCCGCTGATCGCGGGGGTTGGTTCAATCCGATGAGGGCCGAGGCGATGATGGTGCCTGCGCGGCAGAATCCAGACGGCCTATAAATTGGACGACATGGCTGACGTAGGACGGTCGGCGTTAGGCCTCTCGGTGGGGGCCACCAACTTGGCGGCGGTGACCGCTGAGCGGGCGGTGACCCGCAGGCCGGTATTGACCCTGTATCGGCAGCGCCCACCCGAAGTCGGTCTGCCGTCAGAGAATCCGATGCTCAACGAGCCGGGGCTGGTGATCACCGACTTCGTTGAGCGGGCGGGCGACCCGGACGGCATCGTCGCGGCGGACGGAACGACGCACCGCAGCGAGACGCTGGTCACCGACGCGCTGCGGGCGCTGTCCTACGCCGCAACAGATGGACGACCGCTGCCGGATGCGGTCGCGGTAACCCATCCTGCGCATTGGGGACCGGCGGCAGTCGAGGCGGTGCGCGTCGCGTTGAGCCGGGTGTCCGAATGGTCGGATGGGCGATTGACGCTACTACCGGACTCCGTGGCAGCGCTGATCGCATTGCAGGCCAACCCCGGAATCCCGCACCGCGGAATCGTCGCCGTATGCGATTTCGGAGGCACCGGAACCACCCTCGCCCTGGTCGACGCCGCCAACGGCTACCAGGAAGTCGCTCCCGCGGTGCGGCATGGTGAGTTCTCCGGCGACCTGATCGACCAGGCGCTGCTGACCCACGTCGTCACCGATCTGTCGTCGGCCGGTTCATTCGACGCGGCGACGACCTCGGCGATCGGGTCACTGGCTGCATTGCGGACCGCCTGCCGCCGTGCCAAAGAACAACTCTCGTCGACCATCGCGACCACGCTGACCGCCGATGTGCCGGGATATCGTGGCGACATCGCGGTCACCCGGGCCGAACTTGACGACGCGATCCGCCAGCCATTGGACGGCTTCATGGCAGTCGTTCATGAAACGTTGCAGCGCAATGGAATTCGAGCAGAGGATCTGGTGGCGATCGCCTCGGTGGGCGGGGGTGCCAGCCTCCCGACGCTCACTACGACACTGTCGGAACAGCTGGGCGCGCCAATCATCACGGCACCGCGGCCGCATCTGACGGCGGCTATCGGTGCGGCATTGCGGGCAGAACGCGGCCCGGCCGTCGGCGAGACAGCATTGGCCCCAACGGCGGCGGGATCGGTCGCCGATGCCACGACGATGTCGGATCTTGCAGTGGAACCGCGCCCAGCACCGGCGCTGGCCTGGTCGGAGGCCGACGATGACTCCGGCATTATGCCCGTCCGCCCCGGTGAATACCCGGAAGACGGCGACAGCGCCGGATTGACGGCGGCGCGGCCGCAGGCGGGTTTTGATCGTGGCCCCCAACCGGCCGGGGCTGGCGCGGTTGCCGACGCCTGGTATCGCCGGCCGGCAGTGGTGATGGTCGGCACCGCGCTTGTGGTGCTGGCCGTCGCCGCGGCGGTCATGCTCACCCTGCGTCACACGTCCGGCAGCGCGCCGACCACACCGGCCCCCAGTGTGAGCACTGCGCCTGCGCCGTCTGCATCGGACACAACGAACACTCAGGCGACCAGTGTGCCGTCATCGACCCAGTCGGACACTGGGACACCTTCGTCGACAACCACCGCGGCACCGACGACCACCAGCGAAGCTCCCACGACAACCAGCAGCTCAGCGCCGCCGACGACCACCGAAGCGCCCACCACAACGCAGGGGCCGGAGCGGCGGCCGTTTCGAGAATTCCCCCGCGGTCCGCGGTTCTTCCCGCAACCGGAACCCGGCTACCGATAAGTGACGATCAGGCGTTCTGTTGTTCGCCTTCTTGCTTGTCCTTCTCTTTTTCTTGCTGCTTGTCCTTGCCGAACTTCGGGTTTCCCTCGTCGTCAAGCCACTCGTTGATCGCGACGCCGGTGATGGTCCCATCGGTCCCGGGCAGCACTGCCGTTTGCCGATCATCGTCATAGGCGTCCTGCATCCGGCTGACCTTTTTCTTGCCTTCCTCGCTCAGTTCAGGCGTTTCGGACGAGGTCTCCTGCTCGTCGCCGGTGTCTTCGGTGTTGGTTTGGTCGTTATCGTCTGCGCTCATTGAACCCTCCCGTCCTGCCGAGACTTACGGCCTGCCGACGGCGCTGTCTTCGACGACTACCCGCTGTGGATTGGTCCAAACTGCAGCGCGCGGCAATCAGTTCGGTTTCGGGTAGCTGACCCCGGTTAATTGCTCGGAGATCTCCCACAGTCGCCGGCAATCGGCATCGTCTCGAGCGCGCGCGGGCACCTTCGCCGCTTTCACGCCGCCGCCGGCCGCCTCGTAGATGCCGCGGGGCCCGTAGAACGCGCCGCCTTCGGCCTGCGGGGACGTTGCCGCGTAGAGCGCGGGAAGAATCCCTTCGTCGATTTCCTGCCATAGGAACGGTGTCAGTCGCCACGACAGCTTGTAAAGCTGCTCCATCATCGACGGTCTCGCCCGGCCGTGCGACGGGCCACTGATCTGCAAGTTGGTCTTGGTCAAGCCGGGGTGCGCGGCAGTGGACAGGATGCCCCAGCCGGCCTCGCGGCTGCGGCGGTCCAACTCGCGGGCGAACATCAGCACCGCCAGCTTCGATTGCCCATAGGCCTGCATCGGCGCATACGACTTCTCGAATTGCAGATCGTCGAAGTGGATGCGGCCGCTTTGGCGCGCAGCCAGGCTGCTCAGCGAGACCACCCGCGCGTGGCCGGCGGCGCGCAGCAGCGGCAGCAGATGCGCTGTGAGTGCGAAATGTCCGAGATGGTTACTGCCGAACTGTAATTCGAATCCGTCGGGGGTGGTGTCGCGTTTCGGCGGAGTCATCACCCCGGCGTTGTTGATCAGGATGTCAATCGGGCGACCTTCGGCATTGAGTTGTTCGCCCAGCGCGGCGACACCGGCCAGAGACGACAGGTCGAGGGGTTTGATGGTCAGCTTCGCGTCCGGAACAGTCGCACGGATCTCGTCGATCGCGGCCTCACCCTTGGCGCGGTTGCGGATCGCCATGAGAACGTCGGCGCCGGCGGCGGACAGCCGACGGGCCAACCCGAATCCCAGGCCGCTGTTGGATCCGGTGACGACAGCGAGCTTCCCGGACAGGTCGGGCACAGTGGCGACAAAATCGGTGGCCATGGGTATCACTCCTCAATCGGTGCGAGCTCGGTCCCAGTGTGCTCTATAGCGGTGTCGTTGGCTTCGCGTTGTTTCGCTGGTAGCTGTTCGCTCACAGTGTCACACTGCGTGAATGACTAGCAGACGGCTCGCAAAAATTTCGCTGGCCCTTGCCATCGTGCTGATGGTTGGATCGGTCGTCGGCTTCGTTCTCACCCTCACGCTCAACGCATTCGTCCTGGACAAGTTCAACGCCTACGGCGAGGTGCCCATCCCGGGCTCGGGCACCTTGCATCTTCCCGCCGGGGAAGCCACCATCAGCTTCCACACTGTGACCATCGGCACGGTCTCCGGGGGCGGGCTGCCGGTGCCGCAACTCGGATTAGGCATCGACCCGCCGCCAGGTGTCGCTGAGCCAAAAGTGACTGAAAACTACGGCGGCACAACGACAGTCAACAATGACGCTCATCGCCGGGTGTGGGTGGTGCAGGTTCCCGCCGGAGGCGACTACAAAATCACCACCGAGGGGCAAGTCAATGGATTCATCAACCCCCAACTGGCGTTCGGTCACGGCGGTACCAGCTCATCGGGCTCTTTGGTGTGGATATTCGTGGGTCTCTTCGTTTTAGGCCTGATCGGCACGATAGCGGCACCGATCTGGCTGGCTCGCACCCGAGTCTCAACCTTGCCGGCGTGGCAACCTATGGGCGAGCCGTTGCAGTCACCGGTGGCGACCCCGACGCCCGCGCAGCTACCCACCGACGAGGCGGTCAAAATCGAACAGCTCAAAACCCTAGCGGGCCTGCGGGATTCCGGAGCCTTGACCGAAGCGGAGTTCGAGACCGAGAAACGCAGAATTCTCGACGGCCGCTAGTGGCCCCGGGCCACCCATTCGTCGTAGTGGACGATCTCGTCGCCGATAACGGTGGTATCGCCATGGCCGGTATAGACGACGGTGTCGGCAGGAAGTTTTCCGAGGCGGCCCGAGATCGATTGCAGGATGGTCGGGAAGTCCGAAAACGAGCGCCCGGTGGCACCAGGTCCGCCGGAGAACAGTGTGTCCCCGCTGAACACCGCGCCCAGGTCGGGCGCATACCAGCACACCGAACCGGGGGAGTGCCCTGGAGTGTGCAGCGCCCGCAGTTCGATGCCGCCGACATTCAGCGTGCCCCCGTCGGAAACCGCACGAAAGTCTTTGTCCGGGTGGGTCATCCGCCACAGTACGTCGTCGCCGGCATGAAGCAGTACCGGCGCGTCGAGCGTATCGCCGAGTTCGGGGGCCACGGTCACATGGTCGTTGTGACCGTGTGTGCAAACAACCGCCACCACATTTCGGCCACCGACGGCCGCAACGATCGGTGCCGCCGTGTGCGCGGCGTCGAAGACCACGACGTCGGAATCGTCGCCGACCACCCAGATGTTGTTGTCGACTTCCCAACTACCACCATCGAGTTCGAAGGTGCCGTGGGTGACAACACGCTCGATGGCCGCCATCACAGCATCACCACCGAGCGCAGCACCTTGCCGTCGTGCATTTTGCGGAACGCCTCCTCGATATCGCCGAGGCCGATGCGTTCCGAGACGAACTTCTCCAGCGGCAACCGGCCCTGCAGATAGAGGTCGATCAGGGTGGGGAAGTCGCGTTCGGGCAAGCAGTCGCCGTACCACGACGACTTCAATGCGCCGCCATGCGAGAAGAAGTCGACCAGCGGCATGTCGATGCGCATATCCGGTGTCGGAACACCCACTAGCACAACGGTTCCCGCAAGATCGCGGGCATAGAAGGCCTGCTCCCAAGTTTCCGGTCGGCCGACGGCGTCGATGACCACATTGGCGCCGAACCCGTCGGTGAGGTCTTGGATGGTCTTGACGACGTCGAATTCGCGCGCGTTGACGGTGTGGGTGGCGCCGAACTTGCGGGCCCACTCGAGTTTGGTGTTGTCGGTGTCGATGGCGATGATCCGCTTGGCGCCGACCAGCGCCGCCCCGGCGATCGCCGCGTCGCCGACGCCACCACAACCGATCACCGCGACCGTGTCATCACGCGTCACCGCACCGGTGTTGATGGCCGCACCCAAACCTGCCATCACCCCGCAGCCCAGCAGGCCGGCCACGGCCGGGTCGGCCTCGGGATCGACCTTGGTGCACTGCCCGGCAGCGACCAGAGTTTTGTCGGCGAACGCTCCGATCCCGAGCGCCGGCGTCAGCTCGGTGCCGTCGGTGAGTGTCATTTTCTGCTCGGCGTTGAAAGTGTCGAAGCACAGGTTGGGTCGGCCACGTTTGCAGGCGCGGCACTGGCCGCACACTGCGCGCCAGTTGAGGATCACGAAATCGCCGGGTTGGACCGCGGTTACGCCAGAGCCGACCGATTCCACGGTGCCCGCCGCTTCATGGCCGAGCAGGAACGGATACTCGTCGTTGATGCCGCCCTCGCGGTAGGTCAGGTCGGTGTGGCACACCCCGCAGGCGGTCACGTCGACGACCACCTCCCCGGCCCCGGGATCGGGGACGACGATGTCGACCAGCTCGACCGGCTCGCCCTTCTTTCGTGAAACCACGCCGCGCACCAAGTGACTCATGCTGACCAACCTAGTGCTTGGTCGGTAGGCTCCTGCGAGATGGTCGCACTGGATGAACTCGACGGCTGGCCGGTTGCCGCCGCGGCCGCTGCAGTGGTTGGGCCGTCGGGCGTGCTGGCCACCCACGGCGACACCGAACGGCAATTCGCCCTGGCGTCGGTGACCAAGCTCTTGGTGGCGCGGGCGGTGCAGGTCGCCGTCGAAGAAGGGGCCATCGAACTCGATACCGCGGCGGGGCCGCCCGGATCGACGGTTCGGCATCTGCTGGCCCACGCCTCGGGGTTGGCGATGGAATCTAAAGACACCTTGGCCTGGCCTGGCACCCGTCGGGTGTATTCCAACTACGGTTTCACGGTGCTGGCCGAGACGGTGCAACAGGGATCCGGCATCGAGTTCGGCCGTTACCTGACCGAGGCGGTGTTCGAACCGCTGGGGATGGCCGCCACCCGACTGGACGGCGGCACGCAGGCTGCCGGGTTCGGGGCGATCTCGACGGCCGCGGACCTGGCGGTCTTCGCCGGTGACTTGTTATGTCCGACGACGGTGTCGGCGCAGATGCATGCCGAGGCGATCACTGTGCAGTTTCCCGGACTCGACGGCGTTTTGCCTGGCTACGGGGTGCAGCGACCCAACGATTGGGGGCTGGGCTTCGAGATCAGGGACTCCAAATCCCCGCACTGGACCGGCGCGCACAACTCGCCGGGCAGCTACGGGCATTTCGGCCAAACAGGCACCTTGATCTGGGCAGATCCAGAGGCGATGCTCGCGCTGATAGTGCTCACCGACCGCGATTTCGGCGACTGGGCGCTGCCGGTGTGGCCGGCGCTGTCGGACAGTGTGTTGGCCGCCTACAACTCGGACTAGCGCAACATGGGCCTCACGAGGCACAATAGACACGCAAGGCACAACTTTATTTGAGATTATCGGCATCTCTGCTCGTCGGGTTCACCAGGTCGTTGGGGAAGACGTCCCTCGTGGAGCCGAAGGAGCAGCAGATGCGTGCGTCGAACCAGTTCGCCGATGTGACGACCGGCGTGGTGTATATCCACGCCTCGCCCGCCGCGGTGTGTCCGCATGTCGAGTGGGCGATGTCGTCGACGCTGGCCGCCGACCCCAATCTGAAGTGGACCCCGCAACCGGCGATGCCCGGACAGTTGCGTGCGGTGACCAATTGGGTGGGGCCGGTGGGCACCGGCGCCCGGTTGGCCAATGCCTTGCGTTCCTGGTCGGTGCTGCGATTTGAAGTCACCGAGGATCCCAGTCCCGGCGTCGACGGGCAGCGGTTCAGCCACACACCACAGCTGGGACTGTGGAGCGCAGCGATGAGCGCCAACGGCGACGTGATGATCGGCGAGATGCGGCTGCGAGCGATGATGGCCGACGGCGCCGACGCGCTGGCCGCCGAGCTGGATTCGGCGCTGGGTACGGCTTGGGATGAGGCGTTGGAGGCCTATCGCGACGGCGGTGACGGCGCCGAGGTCTCCTGGCTCAGCCGTGGAGTCGGTTAGGTCCGTGGTGATCGCAAACGCGGCGCAGCCGCGCGCAGCGGGTCACCACTTTTAGGCCGGAGTATCCGCAGAGCGCCCGAGACCGCCGAGATCTCAGCGGGCAAAGCGCAGGCATACTCGCCGTCGGCGTAGGCATTGATGCCCGGTGATTCCACGTCGACGGATGTCGCACGCGCCGTTGTCACCTCAGCAAGACCGATATGGCTGCCTTTGTAGACGGTGGGGAACAGCCGAATCAGCCGGGTGCGCGACGCCGAGTGCACCATGGTGATGTCGAGCTGGCCGTCGGCAGGATCGGCGTTGGGGCAGATCAGCATTCCGCCGCCATAACTGCGGGTGTTGCCGAATGCCGCAAGGGTGAGGTCGGTGACGATCTCGTCGCGTCCGTCGAGCATCAGCCGGAACGGCAGTAGCCTCAGCTGGGACAGCTCGGCGAGCATCGCCAGGTTATAGCGCATCCGACCGCGCGGCCAACGCATCCGGTTGGCCCGATCGGTTACCAGCGAATCGAATCCTGCGGCCGCGACTGTGCCGAACCACTTCGTAACACCTTTGCGGTCGAGAATGCGGCCCAGGTCAACGGTTTCGGTCCAGCCGTCAGCGACAACGTCGGCGGCGGCAACCGGATCCTTTGTGGGCAGCCCGAATTCGCGGGCATGATCGTTACCGGTGCCGGCGGGAATGATTCCCAGCGGAATATCTGTGCAGGCCAGAGCTTGCAGCGCATCGGAGATCACTCCATCGCCGCCGACGACCACCAGTGCATCGGTGCCCTTTTCGACCGCAGCATGCAGCAGCCGACGTGCGTGCTCGGCGTCGCTGCCGACGATTGCCACGACGTCGACGCCACGCTGCTGCAGCCGCTCGACCGCCTTTTCGGCGGCGTGCGGTGCGTTTCCGTGTCCCGATGCCGGATTGGTCAGCACGGTCACGCGACCGATTTCGCGATGGGTCATATGGCGCCGCTCCTCTCCCCCGCAAGCGGGAGGTGCCCCCACATTGCTTTCTTGCTCTGCATCGTCGCGGCGCGTGCTCACGGAATCAGCTTGCCGGGATTGAGAATTCCCGCAGGATCCAGTGTCGATTTGACCGCCCGCAACACCTGTATGCCCAACTCGCCGACCTCGTCGCGCATCCAGGGCCGGTGATCGGCGCCGACCGCGTGATGATGGGTGATCGTCCCGCCGGTGGCCACGATCGCATCGCAGGCAGCGGTCTTCGCGGTGCGCCATTGGTCAATCGGGTTCCCGCGTTGTCCGGCGACGATTGTGAAGTACAGCGAAGCACCGGTGGCGTACACGTGCGAAATGTGGCACAACACCAGCGCCGGCGTACCGGATTCGGCCAGCGCGGCGGTGAGCGCATCGGTGACTGCGGCTTTCAGCGCGGGGATATTCGACCAATCGGTGGCGGTCTCGAGCGTCTCGCAGAGTGC
>DASZKQ010000286.1:0-3590 GCA_035552835.1 Mycobacterium sp.
ACGCGATCGTGGGTTTCCTGACCCGCAAATGGCAGCGCGAGCACGACTACGTGCTGCGTAAGGGCCTGTGGAGTTTTCACGACAACCGCATCGCCGTCCGATTCCAATACGAATGCCGCGATGCGGCCGGGCAGTGGTGGCGCAGCTACGGCAACGAGTTGTGGGAGTTCACCGACGCCGGGCTGATGGCTCGCCGGGAGGCCAGCATCAACGACGTGGCGATCGACGAATCGCAGCGTCGCCTCTTCGGGCCACGTCCAGAGGCGGAGTACGGCCAAGACTTCACCCTGTGGTAGCGGGCCGAAAGGTGGCAGGGGCCATCGGGACGCCCGGTGACGATGCGCGCCGCGGAGCTGGCGGGGAGGTGGGGGTCCCCCCGCTAGCGGGGGAGAGCCGGGCCATCGGGATAGGGTGAGTGCCGATCTAACGGGGTAGGGGAGTACAGGAAGTAGAAATACGCGCCATGACAGATACGCAGACGACGGTGGGGGTGGTCGCGGAGTCCGGGACCGGCGAGCGACGGGTCGCGCTGGTGCCGAAGGCGGTCGGGCCGCTGGTGAACAGCGGGGTCGCGGTCGTGGTGGAGTCGGGTGCCGGCGAGGGGGCGCTGCTTCCCGACGACCTCTACACCGAGGCCGACGCCACGATCGGCGATGCCTGGGCGGCTGACATCGTCGTCAAGGTTGCGCCGCCGACCGCCGACGAGGTTGCCCGGCTGCGCCGCGGCCAGACGCTGATCGGGTTCCTCGCGCCCCGCGACGCCGACAATTCGATCGGCGCGCTGGCCCAGGCCGGCGTACAGGGCTTCGCCCTGGAGGCCATCCCGCGGATCTCCCGCGCGCAGGCGATGGACGCGCTCTCGTCGCAGGCCAATGTCGCTGGATATAAGGCCGTGCTGCTGGCGGCCTCGGAGTCGACGCGGTTCTTCCCGATGCTGACCACCGCGGCGGGGACGGTGAAGCCGGCCACCGTGCTGGTGCTGGGCGTCGGAGTGGCCGGTCTGCAGGCGCTGGCGACGGCAAAACGACTGGGCGCGCGCACCACCGGCTACGACGTGCGCCCCGAGGTGGCCGACCAGGTGCGGTCGGTGGGGGCGCAGTGGCTGGATGTCGGAATCGAGGCTGCCGGTGAGGGCGGGTACGCCCGTGAGCTCACCGAGGACGAACGCGCGCAACAGCAGAAGGCGCTGGAAGACGCGATCAGCGGATTCGACGTGGTGATCACCACCGCGCTGGTACCCGGTCGCCCGGCGCCGCGCCTGGTCACTGCCGCGGCAGTCGAGGCCATGAAGCCCGGCAGCGTGGTGGTCGACATGGCCGGCGAAGCCGGGGGCAACTGTGAGCTGACTGAACCCGGGCAGACGGTGGTCAAACACGACGTCACCATCGCTTCGCCGCTGAATCTGCCCGCGACCATGCCCGAGCACGCCAGCGAGCTGTACAGCAAGAACATCACGGCCCTGCTGGACCTGCTGATCACCGACGGCAAGCTGGCCCCGGACTTTGACGACGAAGTCATCGCGGAATCATGTGTTACCCGCGGACGCGCCGGCGACGATGCAGAGCACAGCGATGCGGAGGAGCGGCGCGAGACAGGGGAGGATTCCTAAATGCACGGGATGTATGACGAACTTCTGTCCAACCTGGCCATCCTGGTCCTGTCCGGATTCGTCGGGTTCGCGGTGATTTCCAAGGTGCCCAACACGCTGCACACCCCGCTGATGTCGGGGACCAACGCCATCCACGGGATCGTGGTTCTCGGTGCTCTGGTGGTGTTCGGCGAGGTTGAGCATCCGTCGCTGGCGGTGCAGATCATCTTGTTCGTCGCGGTGGTGTTCGGAACGCTGAACGTCATCGGCGGATTCATCGTCACCGACCGGATGCTCGGCATGTTCAAAGGGAAAAAGCCTGTGCCGCAGGCTAAGACCGAGGAGTCGGCCGCCAAATGAACTACTTGGTGATCGGCCTCTACGTCATCTCGTTCGCGCTGTTTATTTACGGCTTGATGGGCCTGACCGGGCCCAAGACCGCAGTGCGCGGCAACTTGATCGCCGCGGTGGGAATGGCGCTCGCCGTGACGGCGACACTGATCAAGATCCGGCACACCGACCAATGGGTACTGATCATCGCCGGCCTGGTGGTGGGCGTCGTGCTCGGCGTCCCGCCGGCCCGCTACACCAAGATGACCGCCATGCCGCAGCTGGTGGCGTTCTTCAACGGCGTCGGCGGCGGCACGGTGGCGCTGATCGCGCTCGCGGAATTCATTGAGACCGACGGCTTTTCAGCCTTCCAGCACGGTGAGACGCCGACGGTGCACATCGTGGTGGCCTCGTTGTTCGCCGCGATCATCGGGTCGATCTCGTTCTGGGGATCGATCATCGCGTTCGGCAAGCTGCAAGAGATCATCTCCGGATCGCCGATCGGCTTCGGCAAGGCTCAGCAACTGATCAACGCGCTGCTGCTGGCCGCAGCCGTCGCGGCCGCGATCGTCATTGGGCTGGGCGCACATCCCGGCAGCGGTGGGGTGTCGTTGTGGTGGATGATCGGTCTGCTGGCTGCTGCCGGTGTGTTGGGCCTGATGGTGGTGTTGCCGATCGGCGGTGCCGATATGCCGGTGGTCATCTCACTGCTCAACGCGATGACCGGGGTGTCGGCCGCGGCCGCGGGTCTGGCGTTGAACAACACCGCGATGATCGTCGCCGGCATGATCGTCGGCGCCTCCGGCTCGATCCTGACCAACCTGATGGCCAAGGCGATGAACCGCTCCATTCCGGCGATCGTCGCCGGCGGGTTCGGCGGCGGCGGCGTTGCCCCCAGCGGCGACGGCGGCGGCGACAAGCACGTCAAGGCCACCTCGGCCGCCGATGCTGCGATTCAGATGGCTTACGCCAATCAGGTGATCGTGGTCCCGGGCTACGGCTTGGCGGTCGCGCAAGCGCAGCACGCCGTCAAGGACATGGCGGCGCTGCTGGAGGACAAGGGCGTGGCGGTGAAGTACGCGATCCACCCCGTCGCCGGTCGGATGCCGGGGCACATGAACGTGCTGCTGGCCGAGGCCGAAGTCGACTACGACGCGATGAAAGACATGGACGACATCAACGACGAGTTCGCCCGCACCGACGTCACCGTCGTCATCGGCGCCAACGACGTCACCAACCCGGCTGCCCGCAACGAGGCGTCCAGTCCGATCTACGGCATGCCGATCCTCAACGTCGACAAGTCGAAGTCGGTGATCGTGCTGAAGCGTTCGATGAACTCCGGGTTTGCCGGTATCGACAACCCGCTGTTCTACGCGGACGGCACCACCATGCTGTTCGGTGATGCCAAAAAGTCGGTGTCCGCGGTCACCGAGGAACTCAAGGCGCTATAGCAGCGCTACTTAAACTGGCGGATACGCCTGAGGTGGATAGCCGTTACCGTCCACGACACCCCGCAGACCCCACGTCAGGTACCTGAAGTAGAACTCCAGTTCGTCGGAGAAGTCATAGCTGGGATCGGGATCCATCTGACCGCCCTCTCGGTTTGGCTCGATCGTTCAGCGACTCGCGACTGTGACTCGTACTGGAGTCTAGTCCGACGGGGCCAATGCAC
>DASZKQ010000287.1:0-2770 GCA_035552835.1 Mycobacterium sp.
CCGCAGCCGACATCGAGCACTCGCATGCCCGGTCGCAGCCCGGCGAGCCGTAGCGCATGCTCGGTGTAATCGTTATACAGCCGTCCTTGCAGGAGAAGCCGCCGCACCTCCACGTCGGCATGGCCTAGCACGTAGGTGCTCCCGCTTCCTGCAGCTGATGATCTCGTATTCATCGGATTCCTTACCTTTCTGCGATCCCCGACCTCAGTGGGGTGTTGTTGTCGTTGGCATGGCTGTCTGCGGCGCCGCGCCTCGGACCGGGAGCCAGCAGGCTCCGATGGGGACGATCGTGAGCAGTCCTAGTGCGACGACTCCGACGGCGTGCGCGCGGTGCTCAGGCATGGTGAGGGCCATGATCAGCATCGCGATGAAGTGCGCGGAGTTAGCCGTCAGGTTGAAGTCCAGAAATAGCCGGTGCGCGAGCGGGTTACGGGCGGACTGGAATAGGAATATCGCCCACACGATGTAGACGGTTGAGAACATCACGGCGACGGCGTCCCCGCCTTCTCCCCAGTTGAACAGTCGGGCGAGGAGCGGTGGCAGGACTTGAATCTGATGCGTCGCGGCGAGAACGAGGTCGGGGACGAAGAACAGTAGATAACCGAGCGCGGTCAGTCGAATCATCAGCGGCAACCATTTGGCTGCTTGGCCTTGAGGCTGCATGGGATTAAGCCTCCGCAAGCTCTGGTGTCGCAGTGGACGACGTTGCATGGCGGACTCGGGCCGGCAGCAGCATGGCGACCACGATCGCTGCGCCCGCTGCGATTCCGGCACATACCAGCGATCCGACCTGAAGACCGTCGAGAAATGCGCGGTTGACGGCGTCGCGGACTTCGGCAACGTGACCCGCGGGCAGCTTCCCAATGACCGTGTAGGCACCGGTAATTGAGGCTTGCATCGTTTCGCGGACGTTGGTTGGCAGCGCCGTAAGCGCTGCGGCGGACCCAAGCCGACCCGAGTACAGGGATGCGAAAACGCTGCCGACGACGGCAACGCCAAGGGTACCGCCGAGCTCACGGGTGGTGTCGTTCACCGCCGAGCCGACCCCGGCTTTGTCAGCATTGAGCGAGCCCATGATGGCTTCCGTGGCCGGCGCCGTTGTCAGACCAAGACCACCACCGAGAAGCACCATCTGCATGGCAATCTCGCTGTAAGAGGTTGCCGCGTCGACGGTGGACGCCCACGCCAAGCCTGCTGCGAACACGCCCAGGCCGGCGGTGACGACGGCGGTGGTGCCGATGCGTTCGACCATCCGCGGCCCCACGACACTAGCCAGGGCAATCGAGACCGCGACCGGAAGCAGTCGCACGCCGGTCTCGAATGCGCTGTAGTTCTTGATGAACTGGAAGTACTGGGTGATGACGAAGATGAACCCGAATAGCGTCAGGAAGCCGGCCGTCACTGCCAGGCTGCCGCCGGAGAACCGCCGGTTGGCGAACACCGACACGTCGAACATCGGATGGGTGCTGCGGCGTTCCCCCACCGCGAACCCGGTGAGAACGATTGCTGCCACGGTGAAGCCGAGCGCAACCCGCATGCTGGTCCATCCCCAGCCGGGTGCTTCGATGACGGTGTAGACGAGCGCTGTCACTCCGACCGCGGACAGAATCAAACCTGGGACGTCGACGGGCGGGGTCGCAGGGTCGCGCGAGGTAGGGACGAACAGCACTCCTCCGGCGATGGCCAGCGCGGCGACCGGAACGTTCACGAGAAATACCGAGCCCCAGGAGAAGTGTTCGAGCAGCCAGCCGCCGGTGATTGGTCCCGCGGCCACCCCGACACCCACCATGGCCGCCCACAGACCGATCGCTTTGGCGCGAGGTATCGGCTCGGTGAAGATGTTGGTAATCAACGCCAGCGTTGTCGGGAAGATCACGGCGGCGCCAACGCCCATGGCAGCCCGCGCTGCGATGAGCGCATCCGCCGAACCCACCTGCGCCGCAATGGCTGAGGTGATCGCGAACAGTGCAAGCCCGGAACTGAGCCAGCCACGCCTGCCGTAGCGGTCGCCCAGGCTACCGGCCGACAGCAGCAGGCCAGCCATGACGAGGGTGTACGCGTCGACGATCCACTGCAATTGCGCGGTGTCGGCGCCTAGATCGCGGGACAGCGTGGGCAATGCGACGTTGACGATCGTGGCGTCGACACTGATGACGAAAGCGGACAGGCAGATGACGGCAAGCGCGGCGATCGGGTGGCCCTGGAACACCGGATGACGAGGGTTTTGTGTGGTCATGGACAGGACACTAAACCTTATAGACAAAATTTTCAAGCAGTAGGTTGAAAAAATCGTCTTAGGCTGTTAAGCTGGCGATGTGTCCACCCGCAGGAGCTACAACCAGAACTGCCCGATCGCCAAGGGGCTTGACATCCTCGGTGAGCGGTGGACCTTGCTGATCCTGCGTGAGCTGCTCGGAGGCCCGCGCCGCTATAGCGACCTGCGTGCCGAGCTGCCAGGCATTGCCACCAACCTGCTCGCCGAGCGACTCAGGGAACTAGAAATCGCGGGCGTGGTGGACCGCACCGAGCTACCGCCGCCCATTGCACGCACCGTGTACAGCCTCAGCGACATCGGCTGGCAGCGGGTGCCACCCATCCTGCAAAGCATCGCTTGGCTGGGCCTGGACCGACTTGAGCCAATGGACGGCGGCCCGGTCTCGCAGTTGAACGGATTCCTCGCCGGCATCCTGCTGGGGTTCGACTCGCTCAAGGCCGCTGACGTCAATGCGACTTACCGTGTCGACATCGACGGGCGGCGGTTCGAATTCTC
>DASZKQ010000288.1:0-2661 GCA_035552835.1 Mycobacterium sp.
CGTGCCGTTCGACCAGATCGCGGCGATCGTCGAGCGGTCACCGGAGGCCACCCGCAAGCTGGCCAGCCGGGCGCGGCGCCGCATCCAGGATGCCGCGCCCAACCCGGACACCGACCTGGTGGCCCAGCACGCCGTCGTCGACGCCTTCTTCGCCGCCGGGCGTGCCGGTGACTTCGACCGACTGGTCGCGGTACTGGCCCCCGATGTTTCGCTGCGCGGCGACTTCGGCCCCGGCCCGGCCGGACTGCGCTCGGTACAGGGCGCTTCCGCGGTGGCCGGGCTGGCCCGAAGCTATGCGGCGCCGGAACGCGAAGTCCGGCCCGCCATCGTCAACGGCGCCGCTGGCGCGGTGATCTTCATCGCGGGCGAGCCGACCGCCGTCATGGGCTTCGTCGTTCGCGGTGGGCGTATCGCCGCGATCGACGTGCTGGCCGATCCCGAACGGATCGCACGGATCGACTTGCGCGCAGTTACCGCCTAGCCCGTCGCTGCCTGCACCAGCGCCTGCGCGGACTGGGGCGAGATCGCCCAGCCACCTTGATTGACGAACGTGAGATTCTGCGTGACAGGCGTCGTGAACTTCGGACCCGAGATAGCCACGTCGGCGGTGGCCGCATTTGGGCCGGCGGGCTGGATGTTCGTCACGTCGAACGACTCCGGAAAATTCCCGGCCCGGAACGCGTCTCGCAGCTTGTGGTCGGCGTCGCGCCCCTCGTCGTCACTGATGCCGCCTGCGACCAGACCGGTCTTGCTGTGGTACGACACGCCAGGGTTGGTGAGGTTCGTGCAGAGGCTGGACAAGTCGCCGGCAGTCGGCAGATCTGGCGCCGGCGGCGGGTCCTGCGCAAACGGCACGCCCAATGCGACGGGCTGCACTTGCAGCGCGGACGTGGTGCCCGAGGCAACCGACGTCACGCCGGCGGCCGCAGCTCCGATTGCAGCAACGGCTGCTACCCCGGTGGCGAGCGATTTCACTGTCATAGCTGTCCCTTCGAGTTGGACTTCAACATCGGTGTCATTCTGCTGGTCACGCCGTCGTCTGTGGGGACGCCGAGACGGGTGTGTCGTATCACTGGTTGTCTCAACATACCCGGTGGGTCCGCGACCGAACCGTCATAACTAGCCGGTGTGAATTCGCCACTCGGCGGCATCCTGCTGCTGTCGCCAGAATTCGTCGAAACGTCCTCCCGCGCTGAGTAACTCGTCGACCCGACCGTCTTCGATCACCCGGCCATTGTCGAGGAAAAGCACCCGGTCGGCATGGCGGATACTCGCCAGCCGATGGGCGACGATCACTCGGGTGCGCGATCGCGAATCCGCCGTGAGCGCATCAACCACGGCGGCCTCGTTCTCGGTGTCCAGCGCGCTGGTCGCCTCGTCAACCAGCAGGATCGGCGCGGGTTTGAGCAGGGCGCGCGCGATGCTGACCCGTTGCCGTTCACCTCCGGACAGCGCGGACCCGGCTTCGCCGACGATCGTCTCGGCACCCTCGGGCAGCCGGTCGGTGAGCTCGTCGACCCGCGCCAGCGCAGCAGCACGGGTGAATTGATCGTTGTCAGCGCCGGGGTCTCCGGCGAGCACGTTCTCGCGGATCGTCCCGTGGAACAGATAGGGATGTTGGAACACCACGCTGCTTGCGGCGCGCCGAGTTTCGGCATCGAGTGTTGCGGCGTCGACACCGTCGACCAGGACACGGCCGCGGGTGGGTTGGTGCAAGCCCGCGATCAGCGCCAAGATGGTGCTTTTGCCCGAGCCGGACGGGCCGACGATCGCTGTCGTGGTTCCCTGGTGCAGGCAAAAACTCACGCGAGAGAGCACCGGCGTGCCTGCGCCGTCGTAGCTGAACGCGACGTCTTCGAATTCGATACGTGGTGCGCTGCCGTGGGCGCTCAGCGTTTGGGTTCCGGCATCCATGACCGGTGCAGTGAGCACGGCACGAATGCGGTCGAGCGTGGCACGAGTGCTCTCCAGGGCGGGCGCCAACTCACTGATCGTAGTGAATGGTTCGAGATAGCGGGCGATCACCACAATCAGGGCGATCGCCGCAGGCACGCTGAGCGTGCCCGGCACCGTCAGCGCGGTGGTCGCACCGGCAAGCACGATGAGAGCCAGCTGGCTGGCAATGCTGAACAGCAGCTGGCCCGGGATCTGCATGCCCAGTAACCGCATCGTCGCGCCATGCTGTGCGGCCAGTGCGTCGCCGACCAGACTTCGGGCCGGCTCGACGCGCCGCGCGGCCCGCAACGCCTGCTGTGTGCGGGCGAACTCGATAATGCGTTCGGTGAGCGCGGTGTTGGCCTGGCCGGCCGCAGCATCGGCGCGGCGCGCGAGGCGTACCGAAGCCCACAACGCTCCCAGCAGTAGTGGCACGCCACCCATCGCGGCCACGCCAAGCTGCCAGGAGACCGGCAGCAGCGCCACCGCGATGGCTGCCGGTAGCAGGACCGCGGTGACAAGGGGCGTCAGCAGATTGACCACCAGACCGACGAGTTCAGGCCCTGTCGCGGCAATCGCCTGTCGCGCCGTCGCGGTGTGGTCGGCGCCGAACCAATCCAGCCGCACATCCGGAAGCCGGTCCGCGACGTCGTGCTGGGTGTGGTCGAGCACGGCGAAGCCCAGATTGAAACCGATTCGCGCAGTTGCGGTGTCGATCACCCATCC
>DASZKQ010000289.1:0-8522 GCA_035552835.1 Mycobacterium sp.
CGCAACGTTTGGGCCAATTCGAGAGCGGTGAACCGCGATGAGCGCATCAGATAGATCGGTACCTGGCAGGCAACCACGTAGCCGGACGCGGTCAGCCACACCGGCACAAGGCGCCGCTTGCGCGCCAGCGAGACTCCCAGCGCCGCGGTCAGCACCAGCCAGCCCAGCACTTGGACCGCCAGCGGCGGGGTAGCCCACGGCGAGGCGGGTGCCCAGCGGGCCCAGGCCCACGGCCCCCCGGCCAATCCGGGAACGATCCCGTGAGTGACCGAGCGGCGCAACAGATCCCACGTCATCGACAGATCGGAACTCCACCGCTGCTGGTTGACCACGACCAGATAGACCGCGATCCAAGCGCCAGTCAGCGCCAGCGACCCCGCCCACAGCCGGAGCCCGGCCCGCCACACCGTCAGCAACGCCGCACGGTCACCTTGCACGTGGCACAGCAGTGCGGCGATTGCGAACGCGGCAAACGGAATCACCGCGGCCTTTTCGAAGAACAACAGCCCACCGAGGTAAACGAGCACGCCGGACACCGCGTAGCGCTGGTTGCGGGTTCGGACCAGCATGATCGCATCGGCGCAGACCCAAGCCAGCGCGGCCAGCATCGGCAACGAGTTCAGCGCCGCTGCCCACCACGCGAACCCCGGAACGCCCAGCGGGGTGAACAGCGCAAAGGTCAGCGGGATAAGCAGCACCGGTCGCCAGCCCAGGATCACGTGCAGCGCGCGCAGCAGCGCCAGCGAAGCCAGCAATTGCAGCACCAGCAGGCTGATCGCCGGTCCGATCCAGTTCAACGGCGCAAGCCGGGTAATCGCGCCGGCGACCAGGAAGGCGGCCGGCATGACGTGGCCGTCGTGGTCGTCGAACAGGTACGCCGGCGACAGCAGGCCGTGCGTGCCGGCCCGGCCCACCAGGATCAGGTCATCCCAGTAGAAATAGCCCCGAAATGCCAGTACCGAGCGGATCACCAGCTGCACCGCGATCAGCGCGGCAGCGGCCAGCGCGACGTTCGGGGTCGGGGCAACCCATCGGTATGGTGGGCCGGTGCGCGCACTGGTCACCGGGGCAGCCGGTTTCATCGGGTCGACGCTAGTCGACCGGTTGCTGAGCGACGGGCACAGCGTCGTGGGCCTGGATAACTTCGCGTCCGGGCGGGCCACGAACATCGAGCACTTGGCAGACAATCCCGAGTTCGTCTTCGTCGAGGCCGGCATCGTGGCCGCCGATCTGCAGGCGATCCTCGACGAGCATCGCCCCGAGGTGGTGTTTCACCTGGCCGCGCAGATCGACGTGCGGCACTCGGTGGCCGATCCGCAATTCGACGCGTCGGTCAATGTGATCGGCACAGTGCGGCTGGCTGACGCGGCCCGGGCGGCCGGTGTGCGCAAAGTCGTACACACCTCTTCGGGTGGCTCGATCTACGGCGTCCCGCCGTCGTATCCGACCAGCGAGGACGTGCCTACCGACCCGGCGTCGCCGTATGCGGCGGGCAAGGTTGCCGGCGAGATCTACCTCAACACCTTCCGCCATCTGTACGGCCTGGAGTGCTCGCACATCGCGCCGGCCAACGTCTATGGCCCGCGACAGGATCCGCACGGCGAGGCCGGTGTGGTCGCTATCTTCGCCCCGGCGCTGCTGTCCGGTAAGCCCACCAAGGTTTTCGGCGACGGCTCCAACACCCGCGACTACGTGTTCGTCGACGACGTGGTGGACGCGTTCGTCAAAGCGTCTGAGCCGGTCGGCGGTGGGCAGCGGTTCAACATCGGCACCGGTGTGGAAACCTCCGACCGCCAACTGCATTCAGCGGTAGCCGTTGCTGCCGGTGCGCCCGACGACCCGGAATTTCATCCGCCACGGCTGGGCGACTTGAAACGGTCCTGCCTCGACATCGGTTTGGCTGAAAAGGTTTTGGGCTGGCGCCCGCAGGTGGCACTCGACGAAGGAGTGCGCCGCACGGTGGAGTACTTCCGGCACGCACATTCGGCGTAGACCCGCTGCGTGACGACGTCTCTGCTCTAGTTCGTGATGGGAAATCCTGTCCCGCAATATCTTTCTGATAAGTCAGGGCAGAGCCACTGATTAGCTGCTAGGCAAACGGTCACGATTTCAGATGCGTCGCCTCACCAAAGTCACCAAAAGGCAACTCCTGGGTATCGATCCGCAAAACAATGTGGGTGAACGGCGTGTTATAGGTCACCATCGTCGGAGCAACGCGTTAGCGCGCCGACCACAGAGGTGATTGCCTGGTGTTCAGTTGTTTTCGCCGGGTGGCTGGCGCGGTCGGCGCGGTCGCCATGCTAGTGAGTTCGACGAATACCGTGCTCGCGTCGGCCAACCCCGTTGAGAGCCCCAATCTGCTGGTCAACTCGGGTGCCGAGGTCGGCGACCCGTCGTTGTCCGGATACACTTCGGTGTCCATCCCGGGGTGGGCCGTGACCGGAACACCGACCGTCGTCAAATACGGCACCATTACCCGTCCACCGTCGCCCCTTTCAACCCCCGCACCACTTTTTCCGTCATTCCTACAATTTCCGCGGCCGGACCAAGAGCCCCCTGATGGCGGCGCACAGTTCTTCGGCGGTGGGAACGTGGCCACTGCCACACTGACCCAAATTGTCGACCTCAGCGGCGCTGCGTTCCAAATCAACGCTGGCACAACGCTATACACGCTTAGCGGATGGCATGGAGGCTTCCTGGCGGACACCCATCCGCTGTGACGGTCAACGTCGCCTTCCTGGCGGCCAACCGGTCGCCACTAAACATAGGGACGATCGGGACAGTCAGCGTTTTCGATCGTGGGTTCAAAACGGCGCTGCTCCAACGTGAAACCTCTGGGACGATACCGGCGGGCACGCGCAGCGCGGTTGTGGTTGTGAACTTCATCGATCGCAACCCGAATGCCAGCAACTACAACAACGCCTACGCCGACAACATCTCCCTGACTGTAGGCGCTGCACTGCCTGCGCCGCCGCCACCCACACCACCGATGTCCAAAGTCGGCCGGCTTGATCACGTGTTCATGGTGTATTTAGAAAACCATGGCGTGAAAGACATTGTCGGCAGCTCCAACGCGCCATACATCAACACTCTGATCAACAACTATGGATACGGAGCCAACTACTACGCCCTGACTCACCCCAGCGACCCGAATTACTACCCGATTCTCGGCGGGTCGGACTTCGGTGTGAACTGGAACTGCCCCAAGGACTGCTTCGACCTACCCAACCTGGCCGACAACGTCGAGGCGGCGGGCAAGACGTGGGCCGCCTACGAGCAGTCCATGCCCGCTCCGTGTTTCACTGGATCTCAAAGTCCTTACAGCCCTGACGAACTACCGTTTCTCGCCTTCCACGACATCATCTCAAACCCGGGCCGCTGCCAGGCACACGTGCTCCCGCTGACACAGATGGCGACGGATCTCGCCTCGACTGCGACCACACCGAACTACGTGTGGTTCGCCGCGGACGAATGCCACAACCAGGAAGGGTGCAACAACTTCCTCTTCGCCCTCAGCCAAATCGGGGATCATCAATACAACATCCCGGCCGGCGACCAGTTCCTCGCGGATACGCTGCCCACAATTCTGAACTCGCCCGCGTTCCAAACGCAACGCACCGCGATCTTCATTACCTGGGACGAGGACTACGACAACTTGTATCTAGGGGTAGGCAACGAGGGCAACCACATACCCATGATCGTGATTCCGTCACCGAATTCCGGTATGCGCCAAGGCCACATCGTTGCCGTCGACCACAACAACCACTACAGCCTGCTGCGCACCATCGAGGATGCGCTCCAACTTCCCCGACTCACCAACAACGACCGATTCGCCCAACCGATGAATGAATACTGGCCCTAGTGCGGTTCGGGTGCTTGCGCGCCTTCCAGCGCGACCGCGCGGGCCAGTCGCGCGTACCGCAGCTCCAAGTCTTTGAATCGCAGATAGGTGCTCAACGTGGTGAAGCTGAACGCGATGATCAGCGCGTAGAGCATCAGGTCGGTGCCGCGGTCCACACCGAGCCAGTGCGCGACCACCGTGGTGTCGTTCGGCCGAAGAACGGCGTACACACCGCCCAGCACGAACACCAGATAGCCGACTTTGACCCAGGCCTTCGACTGGGCGCTGCGACGAGATCGCAGCAGGTAAACCAGTAATGCGATGATCGAGGTGATCAGCAGACCCTGGATCCAGTTCATCGCCGCGTCCTTCCTCGTAGGAACCCGTCGAAGATGATGTTTACGCCGTTGAGCAGCGGCTGGCCTTTAGATTTCGAGTATTCGGTGTAAAGCACCTCGACGGGTTCTTCGGCTACCCGCCAACGGTTTTCGGCGATCAGCATGATGAACTCGGTGGCGTGGCTCATCCCGCTCATGGTGATGTCCAGCCCGTCGGCAACAGTCTTGTTGAACACCCGCAGGCCGTTGTTGGTATCGGTCAATCCCAGCCTGCGGCCGCGCGGACTCAACCGGGCTGCGGTGCGCAGCACGATCCGCTTCATTAGCGGGGGCCTGGTGACACCCGGGCCGAATCGAGTTCCGATGACGACGTCGACGTCGTCGGCGCCGAGCCGGTCGATCATCGTGATGAGGTCTTTGACTCGGTGCTGACCGTCGCCGTCGAAGGTCGCGAAGACCTGGGCGCCGGGCTGACGGCGGGCGTACTCGACGCCGGTCTGGATCGCCGCACCCTGGCCCAGGTTCACCGGGTGGCGCACCAGATGCGCCCCGGCCCGCAGCGCGATGTCGCCGGTGTCGTCGACGCTGCCGTCGTCCACGCACACGACCTGGGTGAAAACCGAGCGCAGATCGGCGATGACGTCGCCGATGACGCCTGCTTCATTGAAGGCCGGCACGACGATCCAGACATTGCGCGTTTCACTGAGCATTTCAAGCCCACAAGCTACACGCCTGTTCGCCCAAGTCGGCTGATCAACCGCCCGTGCGCGACAGCGCGGCCAGATGCACACCGATACCGACCAGCGGACCGCAGAGCAACGCGACGACGGTGCGGGTCTCCAGCGGCAGCGGCAACAACAGCAACAGCGTCGAGGCCACCGTCGCTGAAACCCAGCCCAGCGCGTAGGCACGATGCATCGCAGCCGCAACCGTGGCCGCGCCGGTCAGGGTCAGCATGGCGATCGCCACCGCAGCAGCCGTCAACCAGGCCAGCAGCGCCCCGGCCGCGTGGTAGTCGGGTCCGAACCCGACCCGCAGCAGCCACGGACCGACCAGGCCTGCGGCCAGCACGCCGAGCACGCCGATGCCGCCGACCAGCGCCGCCGGTGCGATCAACGCCCGTAAACGCTCGGTGCGCTCGTCGACGAAGTGCGCGATCAGATTGCCCTGCATGGCGGTCAGCGGCACCAGCAGCGGCGCGCGGGTCAGGGTAACCGCCAGGATGACCACTCCGCCTTCGGCGCCGAGCTGGTTGGAGGTCGCTTTCAGCAGCACCGGAAAACCCATCACCAAAATCGCGCTGGCCCCCGCAGCGGTGATCGAATGGGCGGCCCCGCGCAGAAATGTCGCGGTGCCGCCCGGGGTAAGTAGCCGGGCCGCGGCCCGGGTTGTCGGCGAGGCCACGATCATGACCAGCCAGGCCACCGCGCCTGCGACGGTGGCCCACAGGAATCCCACCAGGCCCCAGCCGATTACGAAGGTGGCCACCGCGACCGCCACCCGGATCACCGCGTCGGTGACCATTAGCGCCCCGTACTGGGTCCAATGGTTGGCCCCGGCCAGCATGCCCAGCAACGTGGCGTGCAAGCAGAACCCGGCAAGCCCGACGCTGAGCAGGCCCACCGAAAGCCAGTGAGCTTCGGCGAACACCCGACTGCTCCACAGCGGTGAACTACCGGCGATCACCGCGGCCGCGCCGAGCCCGACCATGCCGGCCACCCGCATTGGATGGGTGCGTCGGCCCGTCACGGCTTCGGCTCGGCTTTCGTAGCCCCCGGCGCGGACTTCCCGCGTGGTCTCCTGCAGCAGGCCGTTGGCCGCCCCGGTGACCAGGCCGAACGCTCCCCAAAAGACCGCGAAGACCGAAAAACCCGCCGGAGCCAGGTCACGGGCCGCCAGGTAGACCACCGCGTAGCCGCACAGGGCGGTCAGCACGGTCGCGGTGCCCACCCGAGCGACGCTGCCGCGGGCGACCGGGCTGGCGGAGGCTCCGATGCCGGCGGTCCCGCCGCCGAGTTCGGTCACGGTGATGCCACTTCAGTCCAGCGGGGCGTCACCACGGTTTGAAAATACTCAGAGCCATTGTGGTCTTGTGCAGGCTCCGGCGATTGCGCCCTGACAGACTGTGCGCAGAGGGGAGTATTCCTCCCGCCGCGGTGTCGTCATCACGTCACCCACAGCCGGGCGACCGGGGCCGCGGGCCTTTGCGACTCTGGTCGCGACGGTGGAAGAGACCTCTGGCGTTTCAGCGACCGGAGGCCCCTGTTGTCTGTGTCCGTGCTCGAATGGGTCGTCACTCTGGGTGCGACGACTGCAGTGCTGTTGTTCGACCTCGCGGTTATGGCGCGCCGGTCCGGGGAACCGACGATGCGCCGTTGCGCGATCGCGTTGTCGGCCTATGTCGGACTCGCGGTGTGCTTCGGGATCTGGACGGGGTACTTCCACGGAAAGCAGTTCGCCCTGCAATTCTTCGCGGGATGGCTCACCGAGTACAGCCTGTCGATCGACAATCTGTTCGTCTTCGTCATCATCATGACGAGCTTCAACGTGCCCAGGGTGTACCAGCGGCAAGCGTTGTTCATCGGTATTGTGATCGCGCTGATTTTCCGTGGCGTCTTCATCGCGCTTGGCGCCGCAGCCATCCAGCGGTTCTCCTGGGTCTTCTACCTTTTCGGCGCATTTTTGGTTTACACCGCAATCAGATTGGCGCGCGGCGCCGAGCACGGCGCGAACATAGAGAACGCGGCCGTCCGGTTCGCCCGCCGCCACCTGAATGCCACCGATAGCTGGGACGGTCTCAAGCTCTACGTCAAAGAGGGCTCGCAGCGGTCGATGACCCCGATGTTTCTCGTCGTCGTCGCACTCGGCGTCGCCGACTTGATCTTCGCCCTCGACTCCATTCCCGCGATCTTCGGGCTCACCCGTGAGCCCTATTTGGTGTTGGCTGCCAATGTATTTGCCTTGATGGGATTGCGGCAGCTGTACTTCATGCTCGCAAATCTGTTGCAGCGGCTGGTTTATCTGTCCAAAGGCCTTGGCGTCATCTTGTTGTTCATCGGGATCAAGCTGACGTTGCAGGCATTGCGGGAAAACAATCTGCCGTTCATCCATGGCGGCGAGCACGTCGATGTTCCTGAGGTCCCGACGCTGCTCACGTTGGCGGTCATCGTGGTGACCCTCGCCATCGCCACGGCCGCCAGCCTCTATGCCACCCGGGACGGCCGGAGCGGTTAAGCCTCGATCTGACCGGCGATGCGTCGTTCGATGCTGGCCCGTGCGGAGGCCGGCAACACGATCAGTCCGTCGAGTTCCCTGCTGGCCCGCGCATAGGCGTTCTGCCGCTCCTGGGGAGAAGCGGCCTCGTCCTGGGCAAGCTGCAGCAGGTGCTGGGCTCGCGCCAGCCGTTGTTGGTCATCTTCGGAGAAGTCGCTGCGCCGCCGGCGAATCGCTTCAGCCTCGGCTACCTCGAATGCGCTGACGTACTCGTGCACGACATCGCGGTATTCCAGTTGCGCGTTCCGATCGCTGAGCAGATCCTCGGGCCGTTCCGGGCGCAGCAGATCGGCCTGCCGCTTCGCCTTATGGAAAGCGATGGTCAGCGGATTGCGCATGTCCGTGATCAGTGGGAAGTCGAGCAATTTGGCGATGTCGACCTCGTAGTCCAGCCAGCGGGCGTCGGTCCGATCGTGCGCGGCGAGGAGTTTGGCGATCTCGCGCCGGTAGCCGTCCTTAATGTCTGGGTTATCTCGCCTTCGCCCGGAGGCTTCCGCGATCGCGATCTTGGCCTGCTGCTTGAGCCGGTACCGTTCAAGCCGTCGCTCGGCCCGGCGTTCGTTGGCCGCGGCGATCGCGCGGACGCTCCCGCCGATCGCGCCGCCCAGCGGGAACACCAGCCACCAGAAATTCGCGGCGAAATGAAACAGCGGGCCCACATTGCCAGCATGCCACTTGCGGCGCGGAGCTTTTCAGCGTTGGCACATCACTCTTGCCGCGCAGGGATGCCCCGGCCGATGTGTTAGTGCCCGGAGGTCTTGAAGCGCTCCTGTGAACGCAGCACCTCTGCCTCGGCCTCGGCGCGACCCACCCAGTCGGCGGTCTCGACATACTTGCCCGGCTCCAGCGCCTTGTATTGCGAGAAGAAGTGTTTGATGACGTCCAGCTCGAACTCCGGGACGTCTCCGATGTCCTGGACGTGGTCCCACCGATGATCGCCGGCCGGCACACACAGCACCTTGTCGTCGCCGCCGTGCTCGTCGGTCATCCGAAACATTGCCACCGGCCGTGCAGTCAGCCCCACGCCCGGGAACAGCGGCTCTGGCAGCAACAACAGGATGTCGAGCGGG